>NZ_JBFUCL010000001.1:0-55733 GCF_056405255.1 Agromyces sp. P1_H4
CCGCGACCAGGATGAGATCCGCCGTCGCCACATCGCCGACCGTGAGGGCGCGGGCTCGGTGCGCCGAAGTCGCCTCGAGGTCGGGCAGTCGTTCAGCTGCCGCCCTGCACATCGGCAGCCCTGCGGTGACGTCGGTGCCCGCGCTCGCCAGCGCCACCCGCTGTGCGCCGGCCTCCCGCAGCACCGACTGCAGGACCGCCGCCGCGTACGGCGAGCGGCACTGGTTGGCGGTGCACACGAGCAGGATGTGGTCGGCCATCGTGGGCGAGCCTATGCCGTAACGTCTCGTCTGCAGCGCGAGGGAGCGGAGAGAATACTCCGAATGGGAGCGTTATCTCAGGAGATTTGACACTGCCCAAGGCCTTTGTAACACTTTCGTGACCTTGCCGGAGCCCCAGGGCACGTGGTCTCCATCCCTCGACTCGGAACACTGATACGTAACTCCATGACTTCATCACGCATGCCGATTTTCCGCTCCTCCACCCCCCGTCTCACACTCAACCGCCTCCTCTCCCTCTCCGTTGCGGCCATCGCCGCCGCCGCGTCGCTCGCCACCGTCGGGCTCGTCGCCTCACCCGCGCAGGCGGCGTCGACGGCCGTCGCGCCGACGTCGGCGGCATCCGTCGTGGAGGCCCAGGCCCCCGCGCTCTATCGCCCCACCGACCCGAAGCGACTGCTCGCCGGCGTCGAACTCGCCGCCGGTGAGTCGCGCGTCGTCGACGTCGCCGGCGGTCCCGCCGGCGCGACGGCCGTCTGGCTCAACGTCACCGGAACCCGCGCTCCGGCCGGCGCCACGCTCGCCGTGTGCGCGGCCGACGTGGGCGTCGCCGACTGCCTGGCGAAACCCACCCTGAAGAGCAAGGCGGGCGAGGCGGCATCCTCCCCGGCGCCGGTGGCCCTCGGCGCCGGCCGCCAGATCCTGGTCGTGGCGACCGCCGCGACGACCGTCTACGTCGACCAGAGCGGATTCCTCATCAAGGCCGACTCCGCGACGCCGACCGATTCGCGCTACCAGGCGGTGAGCCCGGCGAGTGCAGCGAACGACCTCCAGATCGCCGAACGGGAGAGCAAGACCGTGACCATCCCGGGCGTGCCCGCGGACGCCACGGCCGTCGCGGTGAACCTCACCTCCAACGGCTTCTCGAACTCCAGCTACGTCGCGGCCTGCCCCGCCGGTCAGAGCACCTCCGACTGCGCGAGCACCTCGGTGCTGAACCCCATCTCGGGCAGTGACCGCGCGAAGTTCGCGATCGTCAAGCTCGGCGGTGCCGACCGCAACCAGATCGCGCTCTACAACAACGTCGGCACGGGACGGCTGGATGTCGACGTGCTGGGCTTCTTCCGGCAGTCCGCCACGGCACAGGACGGCGGCATCATGCAGGGGACGACCGCGGCCGTGCCGACGGAGTCCGTCGTCGCGAAGTCAGGCGGGTCCGTCGCCCTCCCGCTGACCGGGGTGAAGGCCGGCACGCGGGCGGTGCTCGTGAAGTTCGACGTCGCGGGGCAGTGGCGTGACACGGCGATCGCCGCGGCCATCGGTTCGTCGGCGAAGACCGCCGTGATGAACGCCTCCCCCGACGTCACGTCCACCAATACGGTGCTGCTCCCCGTCTCCGCGGGAAGCGACGCCATCACGGTCTCGACGAGCGACGCCAGTGTTCGCGTGACGGCCCGGGTGCTCGGCGAGGTCGTCGATCCGACGGCGGCGGCCACCCCGGTGCCCACGCCCACGCCCACCCCGACGCCGACGCCCACCCCGACGCCCACGCCCACCCCGACGCCGACGCCGACGCCCACCCCGACGCCGGCCGTGCCGGATGCGGCGAGCACCGGAGTGCCCGCCGGCACGGCGCTCACGGTGCATGACGGCGACCTCGTGATCACCACGGCGGGCACGGTCATCGACGGCCTCGACATCCGCGGCACCGTCTCGGTGCGTGCAGACAACGTCACGATCAAGAACTCCATCGTGCGCGGCAAGCCGCTGACCTACACGACGGCGATGATCAGCAACAACAAGGGCAACACCGGCCTGAAGATCATCGACACCGAGATCTTCCCGAGCCAGGCATCGCCGTACGCGATGGGCATCATCGGCAAGAACTTCACCGCGACTCGACTGGACATCCACGGCGTGATCGACGGCATCCACCTCGTGGGCGGGAACGTGACGGTCGAGGGGTCGTGGCTCCACGACAACCTCCACTACGAGAGCGACCCCAACCACGGCGGGACGCCGAGCCACGACGACTCCGTGCAGATCCAGGCGGGCAGCAACATCCGGTTCGTGGGCAACAACATCAGCGGCGCCACCAACTCGGGCATCCAGATCACCCAGGACGCGGGCATCGTGTCGAACGTCACCTTCGAGCGCAACCTGCTCGACGGCGGCGGCTGCACGATCAACATCGCGGAGAAGGGCCAGGGCCCGATCGCGGGAGTGGTCATCAACGACAACACGTTCGGACGGACCACCAAGGTCGAGAACTGCGCGGTCATCTCACCCTCGACGACCGTCCCGTCCCTGGCGCGGAACTACTACACCCCGGACAACACCCTCGTCACCGTGCACCGCGGCTGACCGCGGGACTCCCCCTCGGGCGGGTCCTCGTGTTTAATGGCTGAACGATCGTCAGGCCTGACGATCCGTCCAGAGACACGAGGGCCCGCCCGATCGGTTTCCGCCCGGACGGGCAGTGGGGCGGTTTGCGATGGCTGCATCGACAGGTTCCGAACCCGACGGGACGAGACGCGGACGAGCCCGGTGGTGGTGGATCGCCGGCGCGACGGCGGTCATCGCTGCGGTGGTCGTCGCGGTCCTCGTCTGGCCGCGCGGCGGCACGACGGCCGAATCGGGGCCGACGGCGGGATCGGCGCGGCCAACCTCCTCGGACACCGCCTCACCGCAACCCACGACGACCGCGCCGGCCAGCGGTGATCCGACGCCTCCGGTGGAGGCTCCGCCGGTCGGGTTCGACGAAACGGCAGAGGTCGTTCCCGGGGTGACGTTCGCCATCTCGGGACTCGAGGCGGTCGAGGGTGAGGCAGCGGGTCGTGGTGAGGTCGCCGGACCGGCCATCCGCTTCCGCCTCGAGATCGTCAACGGAACCTCGGAGCCGGTGCCACTCGGAACGACCGTCGTCAACGTGTTCGCGGGTCCCGATCAGAACCCGGCACCCGAGCTGAGCGGTCCCGGAGCAGAGCCGTTCCCCGCGGAGGCCGGCGCCGGCGGCGAGGCATCCGGTGTCTTCGTCTTCAACGTGCCGCCCGACCAACGCGGAGACGTGACGATCTCGGTGGACTACGCCGTCGGGGTTCCCGTCGTCGTGTTCCACGGCGCTGCGCCGCGCTGAGCACAGATCCAGCGGCGACCCCGAACGGGGGCTGTCGATCCCCCGTTCGGGGGAGATGGAAATGAGGAATCGTCACTTAGACTTTGGCCAACGGCGCGTACCCGAATCGTGCCCTTGAAGCCAACCCGAGGCCTCCTGATGCGCACAGCCATTCGTACCCCCTTCCGTCTGGTGGCGCTGTCCACGGCTGCGGCCGTGGCGGCATCGCTGTTCCTGGCGGCCAGCCCCGCCACAGCCGACACCGCTCCGCCGGATCCCGGCACGCCGGTGACGATGGCGGCCGACGCCCTTCCGACGGTCCAGATCGACGGGGTCGTGTGGTCGCAGGCGATCGTCGGCAACACCGTCTACGTCGGCGGCGAGTTCACGACGGCGCAACCGGCGGGAGCTGCGGCGGGAGCGAACACCGTGCCGCGGGCGAACCTGCTCGCGTACAACCTGACGACCGGAGTCCTGGTCGACTCCTGGAACCCCGGGACCAACGGTGCCGTGCAAGCCGTCGTGGCATCGCCGGACGGCTCTCGCATCTACATCGGCGGCAACTTCACCACCGCGGGCGGGCAGAACCGGTACCGTGTCGCGGCATTCAACACCGCGACCGGCGCGCTCGTCTCCCCCTGGAACCCCGGCACGAACGCCCGGGTGACCTCGCTCGCCGCCACCAACTCCACCCTGTACGTGGGCGGCGCCTTCTCCAGCGCCAGCAACACCACGCGCACCAAGCTCGCCGCCTTCAACACCTCGACGGGTGCCCTGCTCCCGTGGACTGCGACCATCAACGACGGCGGCGTGGAGGCGCTCACCGTCAAGGCCGACGGCAGCCAGGTGGTCGTGGGCGGCTCATTCACCTCGGTCAACGGCTCCTCGAGCCCCGGGTACGGGCTCGCCTCGCTGAACGGCACGACCGGCGCTGTGCTGCCGTGGGCGATCAACTCCAAGGTGCGCAACGGGACGAGCCAGGGCGCGATCCTCAGCCTCAGCTCCGATGCGAACAGCGTCTACGGTACGGGCTACACGTTCGGCCGCGCGGGCGGAACACTCGAGGGAACCTTCAAGGCGAGCTGGAACGGCGGTGCCCTGGAATGGGTCGAGGACTGCCACGGCGACACCTACTCCGCGGTGCCCATCGGCGACGTCGTGTACACGACCGCGCACGCCCACTACTGCGGCAACGTCCCCGGCGGGTTCCCGCAGACGGATCCGTGGACCTTCTATCGCGGACTCGCCTTCACCAACTACCCCGACGGCGTCGCCGGCCGCGATCCCTACGGATACACGAACTGGCAGGGCACGCCGGCGCCCCGCATGCTGACGTGGTACCCCGAGATCAATTCGGGCAGCTTCACCGGGCAGAACCAAGGACCGTGGAACATCGCCACCAACGGCCAGTACCTCTCGTACGGCGGCGAGTTCACCATCGTGAACAACAAGCGCCAGCAGGGCCTCGTGCGGTTCGCCCTCAAGGAGATCGCGCCCAACAAGCAGCCACCGCGCATCACTGCTGCCGAGTTCGTGCCGCGGGGCCTGGGCATGGCGGCGGGCGCCGTCGGGGTCAGCTGGGTCTCCAACTTCGACCGCGACAACGAGGCCCTCGTGTACCGCGTGTACCGCGACGGCGACATGACGACGCCGGTGTACGAGACCACCTCGCGCTCGGTCGTGTGGAACCGGCAGCGCATCGGCTTCACCGACACGGGCTTGGCGCCCGGGAGCAGCCATACGTACCGACTGCGCGCCATCGACGCGTTCGGCAACATGAGCACCGGTGACTGGACCACGCTGGCCGCCGGCACGACGGGATCGCTGAGCTCGTACAACACGACGGTGCTCGCGGATGCCGCGAAGTACTGGCCGCTCGGTGAGGCGAGCGGGTCCACCGTCTCCGACTGGGAGTCGGGAGACCACGCCACCGCGAACACCGGGGTCACGCGTGGCGTGACCGGGGCGATCGCCGGGGATCCCGGCAAGGCGTCGCGCTTCAACGGCACCACGAGCGGGTACGTCTCGAGCAACACGCTGCAGGTGCCGCCGAACACGTTCACGATCGAAGCCTGGTTCAAGACGGCCTCGATCACCGGCGGGAAGATCATCGGCTTCGGCAGTTCGGTCTCGGGCAACTCGAGCAGGAACGACCGCCACATCTACATGGACAACGCGGGACGGATCAACTTCGGCGCGTTCCCCGGAACGGCGCAGATCGTCAGCTCTGGCGCGGGCCTCAACAACAACCAGTGGCACCACGTGGCCGGGACGCTCGGTCCGGCCGGCATGGCCCTCTACGTCGACGGGGTCCGCGTTGCACAGCGGACGGATGTCACCGTGGGTGACATGTACCTGGGGTACTGGCGCATCGGCGGCGACAACGTCAGCGGCTGGCCGAACCGCCCCACGAGCAACTACTTCGCCGGTGACATCGACGAGGCGGTCGTGTATTCCAAGGTGCTCTCCGCCAGTGCGATCGCGAACCACTACCAGCTCGGGAAGACCGGCGTCGGCAGCAACCAGCCGCCGGTTGCCGCCTTCACCTCGACGTCCGACGGGCTCACCGTCGCGGTCGATGGGCGCGGATCGACGGATTCGGATGGAACCGTCGCCTCGTACGCCTGGAACTTCGGCGACGGCTCGACCGGCAGTGGAGCGACGGCCACGCACCTGTACGGGACCGCCGGCACCTACACCGTCACCCTCACGGCGACCGACAACGGCGGAGCCGCTGGCTCGGTGAGCAAGCAGGTCACCGTGAAGGCGAACAACCAGGCGCCCGTCGCCGCGTTCACCGCCACGCCCAGCGGACTCTCGGTCGCGGTCGACGGTGGCGGGTCCTCCGATCCCGACGGCACGATCGCCTCGTACGCCTGGAACTTCGGCGACGGTGCGACCGATACCGGAGCGACGGCCTCGCATGCCTACGCGGCCGGCGGGACCTACACCGTGACGCTCACGGTGACCGACAACAGCGGAGCGACCGGCACCGACACCGAGTCGGTGACCGTCTCGGAGCCGGGGCAGCCGGTGCCGTTCGCTCGTGACGCCTTCGAGCGCGCGACGACGGGCAGCCTCGGCACCGCCGATCTCGGCGGCACGTGGAGCGGATCGAGCTCGAACCTCGCCGTGAACGGCGGGGCCGCCAGGATCACGGCGGGCGCGGGCGCGACGACGACGAGCCTGCTCAACGGCGCGACGTCGACTGACACTGACGTGACGGTCGAGCTGGCGCTGCAGCAGGCGGCTTCCGGCGGGGGCGCCTACGTGTCGGTGATCGGCCGTGCCGTCGGCGGCGACGACTACCGCGCGAGGGTGAAGGTCTCGTCGGCCAACGTGGTGCAACTGCAGCTCATGCGCGGCGGAACGACGCTGCAGGCGGTGAACATCGCGGGCATCACGTACGCGACGGGGCAGCAGCTGCAGGTGCGACTCCAGGTGACGGGCACGTCGCCCACGACGATCCGTGCGAAGGTCTGGACGGTCGGCTCGGCAGAGCCCGCGGCGTGGCAGCTCACGACCACGGATGCCACGGCAGCCCTCCAGGCACCGGGCGGGCTCGGTCTCTCGGTCTACGTGAGCGGCACGGCGACCGTCGTCCCGCTGACCGTGGCCCTCGACGATCTCGTGGCGCAGCCGGCCGGATGAGCACGGACCGAGGGCGAGGGAGGACCCGATGCCGGCTCTGGACCGCATCCGCGTCGTCATCGCCGTGCTCACATTCCGGCGGCCGCATGACCTCGCCGAGGTGATCCCGGAGCTCATCGAGCAGGCGGCCACGGTCGAGGCGGACGTCACGATCCTCGTGGTCGACAACGACCCCGAGGGCGGCGCGGCAGCACAGGTCCAGGCCTTCGCCGTCGGGCACCCCGTCCGCTATGTCCACGAGCCCGTGCCCGGCATCGCGTCGGCGCGCAACCGTGCCCTCGCGGAATCCGTCGCTGCCCGGCTCCTGGTCTTCATCGACGATGACGAGCGGCCGGCGCCCGGCTGGCTCGGACTGCTCCTCGAGACGTGGCGCGCCGAACGGTGCGCCGCGGTCGTCGGGCCCGTGATCTCCAGGTTCGACGAACCGCCGAACGACTGGATCGCCGCCGGGCGCTTCTTCGTGCGCCGGCGCATGCCCACCGGAACGCGGGTCGAGATCGCTGCCACGAACAACCTGCTCCTCGACCTCGAGGTCGTGCGACGCATCGGCGCCCGGTTCGATCCCCGATTCGGCATCAGCGGCGGATCGGACTCGGCATTCACGAGGCACGTCCGCACGCACGGCGGCGACATCGTCTGGTGCGACGAGGCCGTCGTCCACGACATCGTGCCGCCGGATCGAGTCAGCCGCGACTGGGTGCTGCGCCGCGCCTATCGGATCGGCAACGCCTGGAGCCGCATCCACCTGACCAGCGCGAGGACAGGTCGCCGCGCGATCGTACGCGGGGCACTGCTGGTCAGAGGGTCGGCCCGTGTGGTCATCGGAGCCCTCCGGTTCGCGTCGGGTCTCGTGACCCGGCGGGCGGTCGACAACGCTCGCGGCCTCCGTCTGGCTGCGCGAGGCGCCGGAATGCTCACCGGCGCCCTCGGCCTGGTGTACTCCGAGTACAAGCGGACCTGAGGCAGGGGGTCCAGGTGCGGCTGCGTCCCATTCGTACGGCGCGAGCCAGGGTCTACCAGACCCTGCGCACCGCCCACCTGGAACGCGCCCATGAGCTCGCCCCCGCTGCGATCCTGTTCACGTCGCGACGCTACGACTTCGACGAGCGGCTCCTCGCCGGACTCGACGTCGTGCAGGCAGGCCGCTGGCGTACGGCGGCGATGCTCGCCCGCTCACGCGTCCACGAGCTCGAGGTCAACGAACCGCTTATGCTCCCGGCCGTGCGTGGTGCCGCGCTCGCGGTCGCGGCGGTCCGGCTGAAGGCGGCGCTCACCGGCGAGACGGCGCGCGTCGTCTGCTACGCCATCGGGAACGAGGATCCGCGGGAGCCGGCTCGCCCGCGCTCATTGCGCCGCCGGCTGGGGCGGCGGCTGGACTTCGCGCTCGGGCGTGCCGTGTGGCGGCGCCTCGACCGCGTCGTCTACGGCTCGGCGGCGGCACGCGACGTCTACGACGCCCTCATGCCGCCGCGCCACGACCTGGAGGCGAGACTGATTCCGGCGCTGCCGAGCCCGTGCACGTGCGCGTCCGGCACCATGCGAACGCGCCGGCTCGTCTTCCTTGGCGCGTTCGCGGAACGCAAGGGCTTCCCGCTCGTCCTCGCGGCGTGGGTGTCGGTGCGGGCGGAGCTCCCCGACGCCGTCCTCGTTCTGCTCGGCAAGGGTGCTCTCGGTGACGAGGCTGAGGCGGCGGCATCCGGCGACCCCCGGATCGAACTGGTGGTCGACCCGAGCCGGGAACGGATCCATCGCGAGCTCAGAGGCGCCAGCGTGGTGGCGCTGCCCTCCCAGCCGGTCGCCGGGTGGCGCGAGCAGATCGGACTGCCGATCGTCGAGGGGCTCGCCCACGGCTGCACGGTCGTCACGACCACCGAGACCGGGCTGGCCGACTGGCTGGGCCGCACCGGACATCGGGTCGTCGGCGTGCCGACGAACGCGGGCGAGCTGGCGGAGGCACTCGTGGATGCGCTTCGACGTCCCATCCCGCCGGCCACCGTCCTCGCCGGCCTCCCCGACGTCGACGGGCGCCGCGCCGCTGACGCCTGGCTGTTCGACGGCGCTGAGGGGAGGCGCCATGCTGGGGTCGCGTAGCCGTGCTGCTCGCGCTGCCCGAGCGGGCGCCACGGCGGCCGGCTCCACCGGCTCGGACGGATCGACCGAGTCCGCCGGGTACACCGGTCGGCGGGAGCGCGGGCTCTGGGGAGTGGTGGGATCGACGGCGACCGCGAAGGTGCTCGTCATGGCACTGTCGGGGGTGCTGGGTCTCATCACCAGCCGGCTCATCATCGACCATTTCGGGACCGCCGCGTACGCGCAGTACGGGCTGCTCACCACCTTGCCGAACCTGGTCCCGTTCGCAGATCTGGGCATCGCCGCCGTCGTGATCAACGCCGTCGCGGGGTCATCAGATCCACGCCGCGATTCGTTCGTGCAGCGCACCATCGTCACCGCCGTCCGCATCCTCCTCGTCTCGGGCGCGGTCGTCGCCACCGGCGCAGTGCTCATCACCGCGCTCGGATGGTGGGAGCCCATACTCGGCGAGGGGCTCATCGCCGACGGCGGCAGCACCGCCGCCTTCCTCTGCACCGTGATCTTCGCCGTCGTCCTGCCGCTCACCGTGGGTCAGCGTATCCTCGTGGGTCTTCGTCGCACGAACCAGCAGGTCGCCACTCAGGGGATCGTGGCGCCGTTCATGCTGCTCTCCGTCGGCGCCATGGTGGTGCTGGCGGTGCCGGCGGGGAGCATGCTCGCGGTGTTCTCGTACATCGCGAGCGGCCTGGTCTCCATCGTGTGCCTCTGGCTCGCCGGACGGGCGCTGGGTTCCCAGGTCCGCACCGCGTTCCGAGCTGTGCCGAGGCTGCGCAGCGTGCCCTCCGTGCCCGTCATCGCGCTCGCGTGGCCGATGCTCGTGCAGATGGTCGCGCTGCCCCTGGCGATGCAGACGCAGCGCATCCTCATCAGCCACATGACGCGCGGCGATGAGCTCGCGCAGTTCAACCTCGCGTCGCAGCTCTTCGGGGTCATCCTGCAGACGATTGCCGCGGCCGGGCTTGCGCTCTGGCCGCTCTACGCCGCGGCACGGGCCCAGTCCCGCGTGGAGTCGCCGGTGGTGACCTCGCTGTGGTTCATGGCAGGGGGCCTGCTGCTCGCCGGCGCGCTCGCCGTCGTGTCCCCCTGGGTCGTCGCGTTCGTGACCGACGGCGCATTCCGGTTGGACGGATGGCTCGTCGCCGGGTTCGTCGTGTTCGTCGGGTTGCAGGCCGCCAAGTACCCGATCGGGATGTACATGACGGATGCACGTGGACTCAGGTTCCAGGTCGTCCCCGTCGTCATCATGGTGCCGCTGACGCTCGGCCTCAGCTGGTGGCTGATCGGCCTCCTCGGCGCGGCCGGCGCGGTGATCGCGTTGAGCGTCTCGGTCGCCCTCTGCCAGGTCATCCCCAACCTCTGGTACGTGCAGCGCGACCTGGCGCGCCGGCGCGCCGAGCCGCCGTCCGCCGACGCCGTGCAGCTCGGAGAGGGGCCGGATGCCGGTGCCTGAACGGGTGCACATCCTCTACCGGGCGGAGCGAGACCTTGCCGGGTGGGAGCAGCGCCACGCGGTCGGCGAGGTGCCGGGGCGCTGGCCCTACGGCCTCGACGCCTTGGGAGACTGCGGCCTCGACGTCGTCGCCGAGAGCATCGACCCCGTCGGGAGCGCACGATCCCGGCTCGCGCGGCTCACGCCGGCTCGAGTGCGGTCGCTGCTCATGAACGACGGAATCGGCGTGAGCTGGGACGAGTACGTCGCACAGCGGATGGTGGAGGGTCGGCCCTTCCGGCGCATGCTCACGGGCGTGATCTGGGCGACCGACGCGCTCAGTGACTCCAGCAGGCAACGACGACTGCAGGGCCTGCTCTCCGCGATGCACGGCGTCTGGGTCATCAGTCGCGCTCAGCTCGAACCCCTGCGTGCGCTCGTCGGTCCGGGCGGACCGCCGGTGGAGTTCTTCCCCTTCGGGGTCGACGCCGAGTTCTTCCCGCGATGCGCCTACCCGGAGCATCCGCTCGTGCTCAGCGTCGGCGGCGACCGCGACCGAGATCCCGAGACGCTGTTCGCCGCGCTCGCGCTGCTCAAGCGAGCCCGGCCGCAGACCGAGGTCGTCGTGCAGAGCGCATCGGATGCCACGCCGCCACCCGGCGTGACCAAGGTGCCGCGGCTCTCGCACGTGGAGCTCAGGGGCATGTACGCCCGTGCGAGCGTCGTCGTCATCGCCACCCGGCCGAACCTCCATGTCTCCGGCCTGACGGTCTCGCTCGAGGCGATGGCGACCGGACGTCCCGTCGTCATCACCGAGTCGCCGGGCATGGACGACTACCTGGACGAGGGCGACACAGCGCTCCTGGTGCCGCCGGGTCGTGCCGAGGCGCTGAGCGAACGGGTCATCCGGCTGCTCGATGATCCGCTGGCCGCCGAGCAGATGGGCGAACGCGGACGGGCCGCGGTCGAGCAGGGCCTGACCACCACCCACCTGGCGCGGAGCCTCGCCGACTTCGTGCGCACCAATGCCGGCTGACCGCGGCTCGAACGCTCAGGCGCGCACGAGCTGCACCGCCGTCGCGTAGGCCTCGCGATGCCGCTCGGCGATGACCGGCCACGTGCGTCGGGACAGGTCCGGCGACGGCGAGCGCGGGGTCTCTCGCACCGTTCGGACGGCGCGCGTCAGCACCTCGGCTGAGAGCGCCCCCGGGAAGGTGGCCACCCAGCCTGGCCCGACCTCCCGTGCGAGCCCGTCGGTGACCTCGTTCGCCGGCACCAGCACGGGCCGCTCGAGCGAGAGGGCGAGCAGTGCCGCGCCCGAGTTGTGCATCCTGCGGTACGGCAGCACGACCAGCTCGGCGCGTCCGATCTCCTCGGCCAGGTCGGCGTCCGCCAGGTAGGTCAGGGAATGGCTGATCCGGTCGTCGATGTCCGCCGACGCGCGGATGGCCACGGCGAGTTCCTGCGAGGTCGGCTCGCCGACGATGCGCAGGGTCAGCGATTCGTCGGGGAGCGCCGTGAACGCGTCGATGAGCGCCTCCACGCCCTTGTACGGACGGATCAGCCCTGCGAAGACGAGCCGCCCCCGAACGGAGGGCGGCCGGGGCATCCGTTCGAACCAGGCGCGGTACTCGCCATGGGGGATCACCACCAGGGGACTGCCCGGCCGTGCGGCCTGCGGCCTCGTCGTCGCGGGGTTGAGTGCGATCCACACGGCGGTGAGCGCATCGAGGCGGCGGAGGAGTGCGGCTTCGGCGCGGGTGACCTCCTCATGGGGCACCTCGTTGTGCAGCGTGCGCACCAGCGCGATCCGCCCGATGCGCAGGCGCACGATCAGCGCCCTGAGGAGCAGCCTCCGCGCGAGGCTGCGCGCCGGCGTCCTGCCTCGGCAGAGGCGTTCGGGCCAGTGCACGTGGACGACGTCGTACCGCGCGAACAGGGCATTGCGCCACGAGAAGCCGAGCACCTCGGTGCGCGGTCGAAGCGCCCGTACGAGTTGCACGAGGTACGGATTCGTCGTCGACCGTCCCTCGGCGAACGACTGGAGCACACGCATCAGCGTCGAGTCGACGGCTCCGCGGCTCCGCTGCCGGATGTCGGGGGCGCCGCAGCGGCTGTCGGTGCCTGGCCGTCGGGCGACCCGGATGGCCTCGATCGGTCGGCTCGGCGGGTGTCGGGTCGCTGCGAGGGCGCTTCGGCGAGCTCGCCGCGCGCACGATACTCGTACCCGCTCTCGGATCCGGAGGACGCCGGGACGCGATCGAGGATCACGCCGATGACCCGCGCGCGCACCGCGACGAGCGACTCGATCGCCCGGCCCAGCTGCCCCCTGCGCGTCCAGTTCCAACGGGCCACGACGATCGCCCCGTCGGTGAGGTGGGCGAGGCCGAGGGCGTCGCTCGCGGGCAGCAGCGGGGGCGAGTCGACGACGATGAAGTCGTACGAACGGCCGAGCGCGCCCATGAGCTCTGCCATCGCGACGGAACCGAGCAGCTGCCCGGGATTCGGCGGGGCGACCCCCGACGGGAGGATGTCGAGCATCCCGCCCCAGCGCTGCACCGCTTCTGCCACGTCGACCTCGCCGAGCAGCACGGTGGTGAGGCCGATCGAATCCTCGATGCCGCACTGGCGGCCGATCGCCGAGCGGCGCAGGTCGGCGTCGATGAGGAGCACGCGATCGGAGCTCTCGGCGAGCGCCAGCGCGAGGTTGATGGCCGTCGTCGACTTGCCCTCCCCGACGAGGGCGGACGTCACGACGAGGGCGCGAATCGGCTGGTCGACGTCGGCGAACTCGAGGTTCGCGCGGATGCGGCGGTAGGACTCGGCCTGCGGCCCGTGCGGCGCGGTGCGCATCACGAGGTTCGACGAGCGGCGTCCGGCGCGCCGGCTGACCGTGCCGAGGAGCGGGGCGTCGGTGACGCGGGCGAGGTCGGCGGCGTCCCGCAGGCGGGTGTCGAGCGCCTCGGACGCGATCGCGAACACCAGCGCGACGGCCAGTCCGCCGAGGACGCCCGTGAGGACGATGAACGAGGTGTTCGGGGAGTACGGGGCGGTGGGCACGTTCGCCGGCGCGACCGTGGTCATGGTGATCGCGGGCTGGCCGCCCGGGCCCTCTGGCGAGAGCCGGGCCACGGCGCTCGACAGCGACGCCGTCACGGCGTCGGCGATCTCGGCGGCCTCCTGCGGGTCGGCGCTCGAGGCGGTGATCTCGATGATCACCGTGTTGAGCGGCGTGTCCACGGTGATGGACTTGGCCAGCGACGCCGGCGTCCGGTCGAGCTGGAGCGTCTCGACGACGGGCTCGAGCACGATCGGCATGGTGACGAGGCGTGCATAGGACTCGACGTTCTCCTGCGTGAAGGTGGATCCCTGCACCAGCTCGCTGGTGGTCTCGCCTCGGGAGGTGGAGACGAAGACACTGCTCGTCGCCCGGTACAGCGTCGGCAGCGAGGATGCGTAGAGCAGCCCGACGAGACCGCCCAGCAGGCTGAGCGCCACGATCAGGATCCAACGGCGCCGGAGGGCGTCCAGGTAGTCGCGAGGTTCCATTGCACACCTCCTCGGTGTCTCGGGTTGACGGGTGCCAGGCGCGCGTTCACGGTGGGCCGTCGCTCTCCGACATGGCGGCGAGCAGCGGCCCGCGCGCGCCGCGCCAGGGCGACGACGCACGGGATGAGCGGCCGGCGGTCGTCCGCACCGTCGCGGCCGCCGTCGCGATGCTGGTGCGATAGCGTGCAGGATCGTGCCGGCCCGCCGCGACGATCCGATCGTCGGCGGCGAGCGCACGGAAGCCCGACCAGTCGTCGATGACGGCCCCGAGCGCGTCCCGCAGGGCTGCGGCATCCCCCGGCACGACGCGCTGCATCGAACGGAACCCGGCGGATGCCTCGCGCAGGCCCGACGTATCGCTCACCACGACGGGTCGGGCGGCGAGCGCTCCCTCCACGGCCGTGTTCCCGAAGCCCTCCTCCATCCGGGAGGGGACGACGAGCACATCGCAGTGGGCGAGCACCGGCCACACCGCATCGCGGTAGCCGAGGAAGCGGACCGCCCCCTGAAGCGCGGGATCGTCGGCGAGCTCGTGCAGCGCCCTGACCACCTCCTCGCCGCCGGGAGCAGGCGAGCCGGCGATCTCGAGCGTCGCGTCCACGCCTGCAGCGCGGAGGGCAGCCACCGCCGTGATGGCGGTGTCCACTCCCTTGCGTGCGGAGAGCCGTCCGACGTAGGCCACCCGGAAGGTTCCGTCCAGCCGCTCCCGCGAGGCTGCGGGCCGGTCGGGCCCCTGGATGCCGTTGGGGACCACCACGGTTCGATCGCGGAGCGCCGGATACACGCCGGACACGACCTCCACGCAGTAGGCGCTGTTGGCCAGGACCGCGTGCGCGAGCAGCAATGGCGTCGCCAGCGCCCGGCGAACCGCCGGGTGCGCAGATTGCTCGGCCTCATGCACGTGTGCGATGCTGGGCCGCCGCGTCAGGCGGGCGAGCACCAACCACAGCGGGAGCGTCACCGTGCTGACGTAGACGACATCGGGTCGTTCCTCGAGCATGAGCCGGAGCCCGGCGACGAGCCCTCTGAGGCTCTCGACGACGAGTGTGACCGATCCGAGCGGCCGCAGGAGGCTTCGGCGCAGCACCGGGGTCGGGCAGTACCGCACCCGAACCCCTCGGCGCTCGAGCTCGTCGACGAGCGGGCCGCCGCGTGGCAGGGTCACGATCACGTCGTTCCCCCCGGCGAGGAGCCCCTCGACGCTCTCGAGCACCATGCGATCCGACCCGAAGAGGTCTGCCGACGGGTGGGCGACGAGCACCTTCGGACTCGGTTCGGCCGGTCGCGATGGTTCGGCGTGGTCGGTGGACACCGCGTGGTCGGCAGCTCGGCGCTCTCCGGGACGGCGCGGTGCATGCCTGAGGGCGATGCCCGCGCCCGCGGCGGTACCCCGGAGTGCCGCCCAGATCAGGGGGAGCGGTCGTCGCAGCAGCGCCCGGCGGCCTCCACGTTGCACGACACGCCAGGCGTGGTTCGGTGCATGCGTGAGCCAGGCGAGCATGGTGCGTCGGGGAAGGTACGAGCCCGCGAAGATCATGCGATTGCGGCAGTTGTAGTAGACGTACGCCGAGGACTTGCCTGTTGCGTGCTGCGTCCCCCCGACGCTGTGGACGACCGAGACGTCGCTTCGGACGCCGAGCCGGCCGCCGACCTGGCGGCAACGCCACGAGAGCTCGATGTCCTCCCAATAGAGGAAGTAGGCCTCGTCGAACCCGCCCATCCGGTCCCACAGGTCGCGGTGCACGATGAGGCACGCACCCGTGAGCCAGCCGTTCGCCGCGGAACTGTCGGAGCCGGGTGCCGTGCTCGTGATGCCTCGGTCGACGCGCAGGACCGCGCCCTCGAACCAGGTCGTGCCGTCGTCTCGGACGATCCTCGGCGCGAGCATCCGCAGCGGATCGGCGACGCAATCGCGATGGAGCTCGGCGAGGACCTCGGGCTCGATGCGCGCATCGGGGTTCAGCAGCAGGAAGGAGGTGCACCCGAGCGCCTGCGCGCGGGCCACGCCCGCGTTCATCCCGGCACCGAAGCCCACGTTCTGGGGAAGCGCCACCAGGTGCCAGCCCATCCGGTGCGCGAGGTCGCGCACCGCCTCGGCCTCTGCCTCGGTGGTGTGGTTGTCGACCACGACGACGTGGTCGGCGACCGGGCGTGGGTCGTGCGCGGCGAGGTTGCGCCGCAGCAACTCGCTCGAGCCGTGGTTCACGACCACCACGGCCAGTGGGCCTTCTCGGGCAGCACTCCACGTGGCCCCCTCGTCGCCACGGATGCGCGCGCTCATGGGCTGGTCCTCCTGATGACCGCGGGAGTGGTCGCGGAGGTGGACGCCGGCAGCTGGAACGGGTGGCGCTGCGCTCGTCGCGCGACCGAGATGCGCGAGCTGGCACCGCCGTGCAGGTCCAGTGCCAGCGCCTCGTACGCAAGGGCGACGTCGTCCCACCGGTACCGCACCCGGACTGTCTCCCGCAGGGCCACGCCGTCGCGAACGGCGACGGCCGGCGCCTCCTCGGCGGCCTCGAGGAGGGCGCTGAGGGATGCTGCGTGGTCGAAGTACCGACCGTGATCGCCGGCGACCTCGCGATTGAACGTGACGTCCCACGCGATCACAGCCGAGCCGGCGCCCATGGCTCGGAGCAGCGAGGGGTTGGTCCCTCCGACGGAGTGGCCGTGCAGATAGCAGAGCGCTCCGGCATACAGCTGGTCGAGCAGGTCCTGGTCGTAGACGGCGCCGAGGAGGCGCACCCGGGGATCGTCGCGTACGTTCGCCCGCACTCGCGCCGTGTATGCGGCGGCATAGGGAGCGGAGCCCACCACGACCAGGGGGAGGGCGGCTCCCGAGCGCACGTAGCCGTCGACGATCACGTCGACGTGATTCTCGGGCTCGAATCGCGCGACCACCAGGTGGAATCCCTTCCAGGACAGCCCGAGTTCGCCGAGTCGGTCGCTGACGGGATCGGACTGCACGGGTGCGCCGTAGGAGATCAACCGGGTCGGAGCGCCGAACGCGTCGGCGAAGTGTTCCGCGATGCCGCGCGCATCGGCGATGAGGGCGTCGGCGTGCCGCACGGCCGACCGCTCGGCCCAGCGGTAGTACGCGCGCCCCGTCCGCCCCCACTTCCCGCGCTGCCATTCGAGCCCGTCGACGTGCACGGCGGTCGGCACTCCGCGCGCCCGGAGCAGGGGGACGAACGGCGCGTTCGCGGCATTGAACACGAACGCCACATCGGGGCGCCGGTGGGTGATGGCGTGCACGACCGACAGGGCGGTGTGGCTGAGCGTCTCCGCCGTCTTCAGCTTCAGCGCGGGCAGGTGCACGAGGCGCATCTCGGCGTACTCGTGGCGGGGCGCATCCGTCGACGCGCGGCAGTACACGGTGACCTCGTGGCCCCGTGCGGCGAGGCGTGAGCCGACCTCTTCCACCGCCGTCTCGAATCCGCCGTATGCCGCCGGAACGCCGCGCGTGCCGATCATCGCGATCCGAAGCGGCGAAGGAGGCGCGACCGGAAGCGTGGCCATCAGTACGCCCCCTCGCCCTTGGCGACGACCTTGGCGGTTCGCCACACGATCATGAGGTCGCCCGTGAGGGACCAGTTCTCGACGTAGTAGAGGTCGAGCCGCACGCTCTCCTCCCAGCTGAGGTCGGAGCGCCCGCTGATCTGCCACAGGCCCGTGAGGCCCGGCTTGATCATCAGCCGGCGCTTCACCTGCTCCTCGTAGCACTCCGCCTCGGCGACGAGGGGGGGCCTCGGCCCGACGACGCTCATGTCACCGACGAGGATGTTCCAGAACTGGGGCAGCTCGTCGAGTGAGTGCGCGCGGAGCTTCCGGCCGAGGCGGGTGACGCGCGGGTCGTTGCGGAGCTTGAAGAGCACGCCGGCGCCCTCGTTCTTGTCGAGCAATCCTTCCAGATCCCGTTCGGCGGTCGGCACCATGGACCGGAACTTGAGCATCTCGAACGTCTCGCCGTCGCGGCCGCACCGGGTCTGCCGGAACACCACCGGGCCGGGGCTGTCGAACCGCACCAGCAGAGCGATGACGAGCATGAGCGGGGCGAGCAGCACGAGCGCGGTGAAGGAGAAGGCGATGTCGAACGTTCGCTTCACCGCATGGCGCCACCCGGTGAACGTCGGGATCTCGACATGCAGCAGCGGCAGCCCCTCGACGGGTCGGAAGTGCACGCGGGGGCCGGCGACATCGGTGAGCCGCGATGACAGCACGAGCTCCGTGGCGGTTCCCTCGAGGTCCCAGCTCAGCTGGCGGATCGCGTCGCCACCGTTGCCGTACGGCCCCGTGACGATGACGGCGTCGGCATGTTGGGCCGCCGCTGCGGCTGCCGCGCCGGCGGTGCCCGAGACGACGGGGATGCTGGTGCCGGCCACGGTCAATTCCGACCGGTCGTCGTCGACGGCTGCACCGACCACGGCGAACCCGGCCCCCGCGTCGCGGGTGATCTGGCGGGCGACGTATTCGACGTCGTGGCGCGCGCCGACCACGATCGCCCGCGACAGGTACGCTCCGCGTCGGCGTTGGAGGAAGAGCCACCGACGCCACTTCCAGCGGCTGACGAGGAGTGCGATCGCCCCGATCGGCGCGGCGACGAGCAGGTGCCAGCGCGGGCCAGTGCTTGCGGGGAGCATGAGGAGCAGGATGGCGCCGAGCCCGAATGCGGTCGCCGTGGCGTTGAGCACGCGCTTGTACTCGGCTGCCCCGACCCCGATCACATGCGGATCGCGTGAGTGGAAGCCGCTGAGGGCCACCAGCCAGATGACCGCCGTGACGATCGGGATGCCCGCCGGTTGGAGGAGCTCCTCGGCTGCGACCCGTGGGTTCGGGTTCAGCACCATGAGCCGCACGGTGACGGCCGCGAGCGTGGCAGCGGCGATGACCGCGGCGTCGGTGAACCGCAGTCGATCCTGGTACCGGCGTGTCCAGCGCGGGCCGGAAGCCGGCACGTCGCCGGCTGCCGCGACCACCGGTCGGTCCCGGGCCGAGCGGCGGACCGTCGATGGGACGACGGGCGTGAGTCTCGACGGAAGGCCGCTCATGCTCGCGTCCGGATGCGACGTGAGGATGTTCGGGTATTCAGGGGCCGGCGAGGTCGCCGACGATATGCAGGCTTCATCGTGCTTCTTCGATTGGGGACTCGGGTTCGAAGAATGACCGGAGGGGACCGGTTGGAAGCGGCCTGCTGTCGTGCAGGTTACGGCAGCTGGTCGTGCGGAGTGCCATCTCAGGGGAGAGATATGTACATCTCACAGGGGAGAGATGTGTCACCCACGTTACGCCCGTACCTGCGCGGTTGCGTCACCCAGAAAGGGGGGCCGAGGGGGGGTTGACTGACCCTCGCCCATTAGTGAGTATTTATCGCCTTGCGTTGCGTCGCCGCGCGCAAGGCCATTCAGCCGGCCAGCGCCGCGACGATCGCCTGCCCGAGCTGCACGGGCTTGGTGAACTGGGGCCAGTGACCGGTGGGCAGGTCGACGTAGTCGACGTGCTTCACCTTGGCCAGCTCGGCCGTGAAGGGCGACCCTGCCGCGATCCACTCGACGAGGGCGGCGCTCGGGAACTCGCACGCGATGACGGTTATCGGCACGTCGTAGCGGCGCTCGTCGGCGAGCGTGATCGGGTCGTAGGCGGCGCCGACCGGCTCGGGGATCGCGCGCGCCCGGAACTCCTCGCGGAGCCCCTCGTCGAGGTCGACGAGGTCGGCGTCGTCGAACTCCGACCAGTCGGGCAGCGGGATCTCGCCGTCGACGATCGGGAGCCCGTCGTTCACGGCGCTGCCGCCGGCGAGCGGCCCCGCGTCGACGTAGACCACCCGGTGGATGCGGTCGGGTCGTGCGTCGGCGACGCCGTGCGCCACGGCCCCGCCTCCCGAGTGCCCCACGAGCACGAGCGGTGTGCCCTCGTCGAACGTGTCGACGAGCCGCACGACCGCGTCGATGTGCTCGAGCAGTCCGATGCCCGCGCGGTCGGCGGTGACGGACTCCAGGCCCGGCAGCGTGACCGGGTGCACCCGGTGCCCGGCCTCCTCGATCACCGGTGTCACGCGCTCCCACGAGGACGCGTCGAGCCAGAAGCCGGGAATGAGGATGAGGTCCATGGCTCGACGCTACTGGGGGCCGCCGACACCGGTGCCCTCCGCGCCCCGCCGGTGGCGAGCACCACGATGCCGGCGGCGAGCACCACGAGCCCGACCACGCCGCCCGCGGTCAGCGTCTCGCCGAGCACGGCGACCCCGAGGATTCCGGCGGTGAGCGGCTCGGCGAGCGTCAGCGTCGACACGGTGGCCGGGGCGAGCCCGCGCAGGCCCGCTCCGAACAGCACGTACGCGAGCGTCGTGGCGACGAGCCCGAGCCAGAGGGCCATGGCGAGTCCGGGCCCGGTGGCCAGCCATGCGGCATCCGTCATCGCGAGCATCGGGGCGCTCACCATCGCCGCCGTGCCGAAGAGGGCGCCCATGCTGCCCGTCGGCGTCCACCCGCGGTCGAGCAGCGCCTTGGCCGCGAGCGTGTAGACGGCGTACGAGGCGCCGGCGCCGAGCGACGCGAGCAGCCCGAGCGGGTCGGCCGCGGCGTGGCCCGCATCGGTCGCGGTGGCGAGGATCGCGACGCCCGCGGTGGCGATCGCGGTGGCGACGAGCCAGCGGTGTCCGGGATACCGCCGCCGCAGCATCCAGTCGACGGCCCCGGTGATGACCGGAGCCGAGCCGAGCGCGACGACGGTGCCGACCGCGACGCCGTTCGTCGCGGTGCCCGCGAAGAAGGCGGGCTGGTAGGCGAGCACGCCGGCGGCCCCGATGGCCACGATGACCCACGAGGGCAGCGGATGCCGCGTGCCGACGCCGGGCGTCGATGCGGTGGATGTCCCCGTCGCGCCGCGTCGGCGCCCGGCGAAGTGGAGGGCGAGGGCGAGGAGTCCGAGCGCACCGCCGCCGATGAGGATGCGCGCGGCGCCCACGGATGCCGCGCTCGCGTCGGGCCCGAGGGCCTGCGCGGTCCCCGTCGTGCCGAAGCACACCGAGGCGAGCAGCACGGCCACCACGAATCGCATCCCATATTGTTACACAATCCGTGACGAGGCGGGGGAAGTCGCTGACTGGCGCCGCTCCGCCCGTGCCTCGCACCCCGTCGCGGGCCGGTAGGCTCGCGGATGTCGCGGGCGACCGGCTGCGACGGGTGCCCGCCCCGCGGCATCCGCCGGGCCACCCGAACCCGAGCCGCCGCGACATCCGTCGACCCGAATCGGAGGAGCCCTGTGCGCGCCGTGCTCGTGAACGCCTTCGGTGAGCAGCCCACCCTCGCGGACGTTCCCGAACCCGCGTGCCCGCCGCGCGGTGCCGTGATCCGCGTGCGCGCCACCGGCGTCTGCCGCAGCGACTGGCACGCCTGGATGGGTCACGACGACACCGTCGTGCTGCCCCACGTGCCCGGCCACGAGTTCGCCGGCGAGATCGCCGAGCTCGGCTCCGAGGTCGACCCCGGGGCCGGCTGGAAGGTCGGCGACCGCGTCACCGCACCCTTCATCTGCGCCTGCGGCCGCTGCCCCGAATGCCTCGCCGGCAACGAGCAGGTGTGCGACGCGCAGTCCCAGCCGGGGTTCACGCACTGGGGCTCGTTCGCCGAGCTCGTGGCGGTCGACGAGGCCGCGCTCAACCTCATCCGGCTGCCCGACTCGCTCGGCTTCGTCGAGGCGGCGTCGCTCGGCTGCCGGTTCGCCACCGCCTACCGCGCCATCGTGTCGCGCAGCCGGCTCGCTCCGGGCGAGCAGATCGCGGTGCACGGATGCGGCGGCGTCGGCCTCTCGGCGATCATGATCGCCGTCGCGGCGGGCGTGAAGGTCTTCGGGGTGGATGTCTCCGACGCTGCCCTCGACGCCGCCGAGAAGCTGGGCGCGGTGCCGGTGCGCGGCGGCGACGGCGCGGCCGAACGCATCCTGGAGGCATCCGGCGGCGGGGTCGACGTGTCGGTCGACGCGTTCGGCAGCGGCGCGACGTCCTTCGCCTCGGTGCGCAGCCTGAAGAAGCGCGGCCGGCACGTGCAGATCGGCCTCATGTTCGGCGACAGCGCGCTCGCCGCGATGCCGATGGACGCGGTCATCGCCGGCGAGCTCGAGATCCTCGGCAGCCACGGCATGGCGGCCCACGAGTACCCGTCGATGCTCGGCGCGGTCGCGTCGGGCGACTTCCGCCCCATCGAGCTCGTCGGTCGCCGCATCACGCTCGACGAGGTGCCCGCGGCGCTCGACGCGATGGGCACGGCCGGCGCATCCGGGTCGGGCATGACCGTCGTCGAGCTGTAGCTCGCACCCCCTTGTGGGAACGCCCGGCGTTCCCTAGCCTGAGCGGTACGCCATCAGGTGACACGAGTCACTCACCGCGTCACGTGCCACGACGACGTCAGCGACGACGCCCGGCCGTGCGTGGTGCGCGCTCACCCTCGACGAGGAGGACACGACCGAATGAGCACCACATCACGACGCGCGCGCCGGTCGCGACGCATCGCCACGGCACTCGCCGTCACGGCGGTGATCACCGTCGCCGGCGCCGCGGGCGCCGCCAACGCCGCGCCCGGCCAGCAGATCGATCCCTTCGCACCCGACTTCGGGCCGAATGTGGCGATCGTCTCGCCCGGCACCCCGCAGGACGAGGTGCAGGCCATGCTCGACGACCTCGCCGACGCACAGGTCGACGCCGAGATGTCGACCGCCCGGCACAGCGTGCTCTTCCTGCCCGGCGCCTACGGCACCGCCGCCGACCCGCTGCAGGCTCGCGTCGGCTACTACACCGAGATCGCCGGGCTCGGCGCCTCGCCCGACGACGTCGACGTCACCGGCAAGATCGAGGTCTACAACCGCTGCCTCGCCGACGGCGGCACGTCGAACTGCCTCGCGCTCGTCAACTTCTGGCGCACGATCTCGAATCTGTCGCTCCAGGTGAACGGCACCGGACAGGACGGATGCCGCGGGTCGGCGAACTTCTGGGCCGTGTCGCAGGCGGTGTCGATGCGGCGCCTCGACATCTCGGGCGGGAACCTCTCGCTCATGGACTACTGCACCGCGGGCCCCCAGTACGCGAGCGGCGGCTTCATCGCCGACTCGCGCCTGCCGTTTGTGATCAGCGGCTCCCAGCAGCAGTGGCTCACCCGCGACAGCGCGGTGGCGGGCTGGTCGAACGCAGTCTGGAACCAGGTCTTCTCGGGCGTCGAGGGCGCACCGGATGACGCGGCCTTCCCGAACCCGCCGTACACGACGCTCGACGAGACGCCCGTGAGCCGCGAGAAGCCCTACCTCTTCGTCGACGAGAGCGGACGCTACGCCGTGCGCGTGCCCTCGGCGAGCACCGGAACCCGGGGCGTCACCTGGGCCGACGGCGAGACGCCCGGACGCACCATCCCGATCACCGACTTCCACATCGCCAAGCCGGGCGACTCGGTCGGCTCGATCAACTCCGCCCTCGCGAAGGGCAAGCACCTGCTGCTCACCCCCGGCGTGTACGACATCGCGAGCAGCATCAACGTGAAGCGCGCCGATACCGTCGTGCTCGGCATGGGCCACGCGACGCTCACGGCGGTCGACGGCGCCGTGCCGCTCAAGGTGCACGACGCGCCAGGCATCGTCGTCGCGGGCGTCACGATCGACGCCGGCACGGTCGAGTCGCCCGTGCTGCTGCAGGTCGGCCAGCCCGGCAAGGGCCACGCGAAGCAGCTCGACCCGGCCAACCCGATCACGCTCTCCGACGTGTACTTCCGCGTCGGCGGCCCGCACATCGGCAAGGCCGACACCGCGCTCGTCGTGAACAGCGACCACGTGCTCATCGACCACACCTGGGTGTGGCGCGGCGACCACGGCGTCGAGGGCTTCACGAACGGCATGAACGGCGACACCGACCGCTGGAACACGAACACCGGGCGTGTCGGCGTGGTCGTGAACGGCGACGACGTCACCGCGACCGGCCTGTTCGTCGAGCACTTCCAGACGTACAACACGGTCTGGAACGGCGAGCGCGGCACGACGGTGCTCTACCAGAACGAGCTGCCCTACGACCCGCCCACCCAGGCGGACTGGACCCAGCCCGACGGCACGCTCGGCTACCCCGGCTACAAGGTGGCCGACGACGTGACCGAGCATGCGCTCTACGGCGCCGGCGTCTACGTGTTCAACCAGAACAACCCGTCGATCGTCACCGCGAACGGGTTCGAGACGCCCGAGGGCGAGGGCATCTCGCTGCACCACATCATGACGGTGAACCTCAGCGCCGGGGTCATCGAGCACGTCGTGAACGGGTACGGCGGCACGGCCGACACCTCGGTGATCGGCACGCCCCAGTACGTCACGGACTACCCGCTGCCGTGAGGCAGTGGCGTTGACGCACTGATGCGCTGACGCGCTGCGCGTCGAGTCGCCGGCGATGACCGCTCCGGATGCCCCGGGGCCGGCCGTCGCCGGCGATTCGCGTCGTGCGGAGCCGCTACGCGGACTCGCGCGCGACGAGCGTCGGCGGGTCATGCGGCCGGGTCGGGGGAGCCGCGCCGTCGAGTGCGGCGAGCACGCACGCCGCCAGGTACGACGCCTCGTGCTCGATCGACTGGGTCACGGTCGTGAGTGGCGGCGACGCGAGCGCGGCGAGCGGCACGTCGTCGACGCCGATGACGGCGAGGTCGGCGGGCACCGCCAGCGCGGCATCCCTCGCGCCCGCGAGCACGGCGAACGCGACCTCATCGTTGTATGCGGCGACCCCGTCGACGTCGGCCTGCGTCCAGGCGGCGACGGCTGAGGCCGCCGACCCGGGGTCGACGCGCACCGGAATCACGAGCGGCTCGGCGAGCCCGTGCTCGACGCACGCCGCACGCACGCCGGCGAGCCGCCGCTCCGCGAAGTCAGAGACCCGCCGGTCGTCGGTCGTGGCGTAGCCGAGGCGGCGGCAGCCGCGGGCGATGAGCCGCTCGGCCTGCATCCGTCCGATGCGCGGCTGCGGATCCTCGAGCGCCGCCGCCTCGGTCGCATCGACGTCGTCGCCCACGACCTGGATGCCCGCCTGCCGCATCGCCCGCACGTCCTCGGGGTCGAACGGCGCGAGCCCGACCACCGTGCGCGGGGTGACGGCCCGCCACAGGTGGGCGAGGGGACGATCGCCGCGCACGTGGTGCACGAGTACCGAGAGGTCGCGCTTGGCGAGCTCGTCGGCGAGGTGGTCGAGCATCGTCTCCACGACGGGGCCGACCGGCCAGTCGGGCAGCACGCAGAGCACGAGGTCGCTGCGTCCGCTGCGCAGGGCCCGGGCGGCCGCCGAGGGCGCGTAGCCGAGCCGTGCCGCGGTCTCGAGCACTCGCCGTCGGGTCGACGGCGACACCGAGACGCCCGCCTTGTCGTTGAGCACGTAGCTCACCGTCGTCCGGGACACCCCGCTCTCGCGTGCGACATCCGCACTCGTCACTCCACCCACGGCACCTCCGGATCCTCGCCTGCCTGCACCCTAGTCGCGCGCGCGGCGATGCGTCGGCGCGAGGCATCCGGAACCGTCGTCGCAGGGTGTCGCCGCGCACGCCCCCGGGCCAGAATGGGCAGATGGATCCCGTGGCCGCACTCGAGGAGATCGCCTTCCTGCTGGAGCGCGACCGCGCATCGTCGTTCAAGTCCAAGGCGTTCCGGCGGGCGGCCGATGTGATCGGCGCCTACTCCGCCGAGGAGCTCGCCGCCCGGGTGCACGACGGTCGCCTGAAGCGCACGAAGGGCATCGGCGACACCACCTACGCGGTGATCGCCGAGGCCGTCGAGGGCGACGTGCCGTCCTACCTCGCCGACCTCCGCGAGAAGCACGGCCCGGCGGTCCCCGCGGCCGGGCTGCGCGCCCAGCTCAAGGGCGACCTGCACAGCCACACCGAGTGGTCCGACGGCACCACGCCGATCGGCACGATGGCCCGCGCCGCGCAGCTCGTGGGTCTCGAGTACCTCGTGATCAGCGATCACTCGCCGAACCTGACGATCGCCAACGGGCTCAGCGCCGAGCGGCTGGCGCAGCAGCTCGAGGTGCTCGACGAGCTCGACGCGGCGAACGAGGCGAGCGGCGGCATCCGGCTGCTCTCGGGCATCGAGACCGACATCCTGCTCGACGGCACGCTCGACCAGTCGCCCGAGATGCTCGACCGGCTCGACGTGGTGGTCGCGAGCGTGCACTCGAAGCTGCGCACCGAGTCCCGCGAGATGACCCAGCGGATGCTGGGCGCCATCGCCGATCCGCGCATGAACGTGCTGGGCCACTGCACGGGCCGCCTCGTCGAGGGCTCGCGCGGCACGCGGCCGCAGTCGACGTTCGACGCGAAGGCCGTGTTCGCGGCGTGCGCCGAGCACGACGTGGCGGTCGAGATCAACTCCCGGCCCGAGCGTCAGGACCCGCCCGACGACCTGATCCAGCTCGCACTCGAGGCCGGATGCCTCTTCAGCATCGACACCGACGCGCACGCGCCGGGCCACTTCTCGTTCCTCGACCTCGGCGCCGTCCGGGCGGAGGCCAACGGCGTGCCCGCCGAGCGCATCGTCACGACGTGGCCGGCCGATCGCCTGCTGGAGTGGGCGGCGGCGAAGCGCTAGGGCGTCCTGCTAGGGGCGCCTGACGGCGTCCACCACGGCGTCGATGGTCGCGTCGTCGACCGGCAGGCCCGCCTCGGCCAGGCGCTGCCTCGCCATCGAGCGCAGGTCGTCGACGTGGCCGAGCTGGTCGTCGCCCCGCATCTGCTGCGCGACCCCGTCGATCTTCTCGTCGCTGGTGGCCTCGTCGTGGCCGTCTTCGATGGGTGCGTCCTGGGTGTCCATGCCTGCAGCGTGACATGGGCGGGCGCTCGCCGCCGCCCCTTGACAGCGGTCTCACACGTCAGGGAGCTCTGGAGTCAGCGGTGCCGACACGGGAACGCGTTCCGGTCGCGTCGGCTTCCGCGCCGTCGGCGCCGGCGTCGGCACCGGTGGGGTCGGTGTCGGCGTCGGTGTCGGCTCCAGTGGGACGGCCTTCGAGGGCGTGCGCGGCTGGATGGGCTGGTCGATCCGAGTCGTCGGAGCGGGCTCGGGCATGACCATGAGCCCCGCGTTCGAGTTGGCTGAGCCCGCGAGCAGTTCGAGCCACTCGCGGTTGAGCAGCGGATGCCGGTTGCCCGAGTAGACGAACTCCAGCCCGATGGCCGGGCCGATCCAGCACACCGAATCGTGGCCGCCCTCATCACGCCAGGTGAAGGTGAACGACTCGCGGCGACGAAGCTTGTTGATGATGACGACCTGGAGGTGCGCGAGGATGCGGTCGTCGATCATGAGGGTCGTGGTGCTGTGGTAGACCAGCATGCCCAAGGGGGCCTCCGAACTCGTTCTGCCTCCGTGTCGTCGGGTCGCCGACGCGGATGCGGTGCGGGTCGCTCGTGCAACGGTTCCCCCCGACCGTCGGTTCGGCCCGACCACGCGTCCAAGGTACGATCTGTGAGACTGAGGATCCCTCGGCACAGGCTCGCTGTTCCGTGTTCGGACGTGGTTGTACCGATTGCGGACGATCGGCGTCGACGGAGTCATGTCCGGTCGTCCGAATGGGACCGGCCGGGTGGGGAGGAGGACCGCGCGTGGTCGCACTGGAGCACCAGTCCCGGTCGTTCGACGACCTCGACTCCGCGCATGACTGGTTCGCTGCGTACTTCCCCGAGCGCCGGTTCGGGGTGGACGACGCCGGGCGATTCCACGTGCGGGTCCGCTTGTCGACGGCCGGCCGGTTCTCCTTCATCGACTCGGCATGGACGGCCCCGGGAACGGCGACCGGCGGCACCGAGGACCTGACCGTGATCAGCGGTGAGGGTCGCGACTACCACCTGACGCACGGCCCGACCGACCTCGACCCCTGCCAGCCGCTGCTGGCGCCGGTGGAGGGCCTCTCCGTGCGATGGGACGAGCGGCGCAGCTCCGTGGTCGCGCTGGAGTTCGCCGCGGTCGAGCGGATCGCCCGCGTCGCGACCGGGAACGACGGGCTCCGCCTGCGGCGCACCGGCCTCGTGGCCAACTCGCCCGAGACCCTCGAGGAGTGGTCGACGGTGCTCGGCGCCGTCCGGTCGTCGCTCGACCGCGAGCCCGACCTCCTCGATGCGCCGCTGGTCGCGAACGCGACGTTCCACCGCCTGGCCACCGCGTTCCTCCACGCGTTCCCCACGAACTGGCTCGACTCGGCCGACGCGGGCAGGGGTGGCTCCGCGGTGGTGCGTCGAGCGGTCGAGTACATGCACGCGCACGCCGGTGAGCCCATCACGATCACGGATGTCGCGAGCGCGGTGTTCATCTCCACCCGCGGCCTGCACTTCGCCTTCACGCGGGAACTGGGGGAGTCGCCGGCCCAGGTGCTGCGGCGGATCCGGCTGGAGGGCGCGCGCGCGGACCTCCGCGCGGCCGGGCCCGATGCGACGGTCGCGAAGGTCGCCCGGGCGTGGGGGTTCGCGCATCACCAGCGGTTCGCCGACTCCTACCGGCGGGCATTCGGCGAGCGTCCCTCCGAGACCCTGCGCTCCCGCTGACGCGCTTCGGCGGGCTGACCAACCGGCGTCCAGCCCCTTGCCGCCCGACCGATGCGGATGCATGCTTGGCTCCGAAGCCGTGAAGGGGGCCGGGCGTGAACGCCACCGAGCGCCGCATCCGCGAGTTGCAGCGGATCGCCTACGGCGCGGATGCCACGGACGAGGAGCGGGCCGAGGCCATGGCGGAGCTCGAGGACCTGTCCCGGCGCGTCGAGCCGGTCGAGCGCGTCGAACCGGTCGAACGCGTCGAACCGGTCGAGCCCGGCCAGCCGATCGAGGCCGCGGAGGCGGTCGAACCCGGCGATCGGGGCGTGACGACGACGGATGCCGCGCCGGCGGGCGGTGGCCCCCCGCCCGCCCGCCCGACGACGGCGCCGACGGCGGATGGCGCGCGACGCCGACTCGTGCGCTGGACGGCGGTCGCGGCATCCGTCGGGCTGCTCGTGGGAGGGGCGCTCGGCTGGTCGACCGCGCAGCGGGTCCCCGCCACGTCGAGTTCGTCGTCGCGGTTCGGCATCGTGTCGACGCCCGAGCCGGGAGTTCCCGTCGAGGACACGAGGATCCCGCAGTTGTTCGATCGCCTTCCGGTCGCCGACGAGGCCGCTCGCATCGCGGGGATCGACGACTCGGTCGACCCGGCGTCGGTTCGGCTGGTCGCCTCGCGCACCGACGGTCCGTCGGCCTTCGTCGTGCGCGCGTTCGACGGCGCCGACGTCTGCCTCGTGCTTGCGTTTCCGACGGGGCCGTTCCGGCGGGAATGCACGACCCAGGGCATCTTCCCGCTCGACGGGCTCAGCGTGGAGTACGGCCCCGACGGCTACGGGCTCGCGGTGGCCCGGCTGAGCACGGCGGGCACCGTCTCGCTCGGCCTCATCGTGCCCTGACGGGTGGCCTGCCGCTACTCGTGGGCGTCCTCGTCCTCGTACGCCTCGAACGCGTCGGCGAACCGCAGTTCGCCGTGCACCGGCTCGCCCTCGAGCACAACGCGCTGCACGAGCCCCTCGCCGAGTCCGCGGTAGGTGAGGCCGTCGTCGCCGACGAAGCCCATCGGGGCGTAGACCGCGGGGTTGCCGATCAGCGCGCATCCGCGCGCGCCCCGTTCGCGGAGCTCGTCGAGGCCGGCCGCGACGAGCCGGCTGCCGATGCCCTGACGCTGGCGGCCGGGGTGCACGGAGATCGGGCCGAGGCCGTACCACCCCACGTCGGCCCCGCCGACGGTGACCGGCGAGAACGCCACGTGGCCGACGACCTCGCCGTCCTCCTCGTCGACGAGCGAGACCGTGAGCTCGCCCGCTGCGCGCAGGGCGCGGATGATGGGCGCCTCGGTCCCGTCGCTGAACGGCATCGGGTCGAAGGCGATGACGGTGAGCTCGTGGATGGCGTCGGCGTCGTCGGGGCGCTCGGGTCGGATCACCGCAGCAGTGTATGCGGGCGGGCGGCCCGGCGCACAGCCGGACGGACCTGCGAGGCATCGCGGCGTCTGCGGACCCGGCTTGCCACCCCGCACCGGCCCGCCTACCATCGTGTATGCGCGATATGTGAATTGCGAGTTCGATTATCGAACACGCATCGGCCGTGATCGGTCGAGACCACCGCACGATGATGTGAGGAGAACCCGTGCAGTTCCACCACCACGGCTACGTGTCGGGCGACCCGCGGGTGCTGCCCGCCGCCGGCGTCGGCCTCGACCGACCCGCCGAGCTGCCCGACGAGGTCGACGTGCTCATCGTCGGCGCCGGCCCGGCGGGCATGATCGCCGCCGCGCAGCTCGCGATGTTCCCGAATGTCACGACGCGCATCGTCGACCGGCGCCCCGGGCGGCTCGAGATCGGCCAGGCCGACGGCATCCAGGCGCGCAGCGTCGAGACGTTCCAGGCCTTCGGCTTCGCCGAGCGCATCGTCGCCGAGGCGTACTGGCAGACCGAGATGGTCTTCTGGAAGCCCGACCCGGCCGACCCGTCCCGCATCGTGCGGGCCAAGCGCACGCCCGACGACCCGGCCGGCGTCAGCGAGTTCCCGCACCTGCTCGTCAACCAGGCGCGCGTGCTCGACTACTTCGCGGAGTTCGCCGCCAACGCCCCGACGCGCCTGGCCCCCGACTTCGGCTACGAGTTCGAGGGCCTCGAGGTCGCCCATGGCGAGCAGGGCGGCGCGCCGGACGACGCGCAGGACGCCGAGCCGCACGGCGCGCACCCGGTCACGGTCACGCTCCGTCACACGTCGGGCGAGCACGAGGGCGAGCGGCGCATCGTGCGGGCGAAGTACGTGATGGGCGCCGACGGCGCGCGCAGCCGCGTGCGCGCCGCGATCGGATGCCACATGGCCGGCGACCAGGCCAACCACGCGTGGGGCGTGATGGACGTGCTCGCGGTCACCGACTTCCCCGACATCCGCACGAAGTGCTCGATCCAGTCGGAGGCGGGCTCGATCCTCCTCATCCCGCGCGAGGGCGGTTACCTCTTCCGCATGTACGTCGACCTCGGCGAGGTGCCGGCCGACGACCACCACCACGTGCGCCAGACCGGCATCGAGCAGGTCATCGCCCGGGCGAACGAGATCCTGCACCCCTACACGCTCGACGTGCGGCACGTGGCGTGGCACAGCGTCTACGAGGTCGGGCACCGCCTCACCGACCGGTTCGACGACGTGCCGACGGATGCCGCGGGCTCGCGCACCGCGCGGGTCTTCATCGCCGGCGACGCCTGCCACACCCACAGCGCCAAGGCCGGCCAGGGCATGAACGTCTCGATCCAGGACGGCTGGAACCTCGGCTGGAAGCTCGGACACGTGCTCGAGGGGCGCGCCCCCGAAGCCCTGCTCGCCACGTACTCGGCCGAACGGCAGGTCGTCGCGCAGAACCTCATCGACTTCGACAAGCAGTGGTCGACGATGATGGCGAAGAAGCCCGAGGAGTTCGCCTCGCCGTCGGAGCTCGAGGAGTTCTACGCGCAGACGTTCGAGTTCCCCGCGGGCTTCATGACCCAGTACGCGCCGTCGCTCGTCGTCGCCGAGGCCTCGCACCAGGCGCTCGCCGAGGGCTTCCCGATCGGCAAGCGGTTCAGGTCGGCGCCGGTCGTTCGGGTGTGCGACGCGAACCCGGTGCACCTCGGCCACCACGCGACCGCCGACGGGCGGTGGCGCATCTACGTCTTCGCCGATGCCGCACGCGCCGGCGCCGCATCCGGAGTCGCGACCCTCGCCGAGTGGCTCGACACCGCGGCGGACTCGCCGTTGGCGGCGACCCCCGACGGCGCCGACCGCGACGCCTGGTTCGACGTCAAGGTGGTTCACCAGCAGCCGTACACCGAGGTGGACCTCGGGGCCGTGCCCGGGGCGTTCCTGCCGCGCTCGGGCCCGTTCGAGCTCGTCGACTACGAAAAGGTGTACGCGGCCGACCCCGAACACGACATCTTCGAGGAGCGCACGCTCGATCGGGGCGGCGTCATCATCGTCGTGCGTCCCGACCAGTACGTGGCGAACGTGCTGCCGCTGAGTGCGACCGACGAGCTCGCGGCGTTCTTCGCGCCCATCCTGCGGGCGGACCGGCCGGTGACGGCGTCAGGGGTGTGAGGGCGCCGACGGGTCAGGCGGCGCCGAGCGCACCGCGGATCGACCGCGAGGCCTCGCCCAGCCGCGCCGCGATCTCGGCGTCGGTTCGCGCGCTCGACACGTAGACCACGGCCAGGGCGGCCGGCTGGCCGCTCGGCAGCACGAGCGGCACGGCGGTCGATCGGAGTCCGGGGATGACCTCGTCGTGGCTCGTCGCGTAGCCGCGCACCCGGGCTTCGTCGAGCTCGGCCCGCCGCGAGGCATCCGCGTCGCTCGGCCAGTCGGCGTTCGGCAGGCCGGCGAGGATGACCTTGCCGGGTGCGCCGATGCCGATCGCATGTCGCGTGCCCGGCCGCTGTGCGACCGATGCGATCGCATGCCGCGGTTCGATGCTCGTCAGCGTGACGATCTCGTCGCCGTCGAGTACGGCGAGGAAGCACGTCATGCCGAGCTCGTTCGCCGCGCTCGTGAGCTCGGGCAGCGCCTCCGCCTGCAGGTCGTGGGCGACCCCTGCCGCGAGCGCCGCGAGGCGGGCGCCGAGCACGATGCGGCCGCGGGCGTCACGGACGGTGAGCCGGTGGTGCTCGAGGGTGCGCAGCAGGCGGTAGGCGACCGAGCGGTGCACCCCCAGGCGGCTCGCGAGCTCGTCGATCGTGAGCGGCTCGCGCGCGTCGGCGAGGATCTCGAGCACACGGATGCCGCGGGACAGCGTCTGCGACTGCGGCGCGGCAGCGGTCTCGTCGGCCATGTCGGTCTCCTCGAGCGTCGGTCAGGTGAGCGGCGGCGTCCCGCTCGATCACAGTATGAACGATGTGTTCGATGATCGAACGATGGTGCCGACGACGAAGCCCGCATCGACGTCCATGCCCGAGTCCGACGTCCCGTGCGGGCCCGGGATCAGCCGGCCGGGCCGGAGCCGGAGCGACGCCGGTAGCGGTGCTCGGGACGTCCCGTAGTGCCGTAGCGGAGCGAGACCTCGACGAGCCCGCGGTCGACGAGCGCCGAGAGGTGGCGCTGGGCGGTCGCCCGCGAGATGCCCGCGCGTTCGGCGGCCTCTGCGGCAGAGCACTCGCCATCGCCGAGCCGCTCGAGGAGCAGCTGCTCGGTGGGGGATCGCGACGCGGTCGGCGAGGCGCTGCCGTGCAGGATGCGGACGGCCCGGTCCACGGCCTCCTGGTCGAGCGTCCGGTCGGCGCCGAGCACGTTGCGGAAGCGCACGAACGCGTCGATGCGTTCCGCCAGGAGTGCTGGCGGGAACGGCTTGATCAGCACGGCGTGGGCGCCGGCCCGCAGCGCGCGGCGCACCGTCGCGGCATCCGACGCCGCCGTGATGACGAACGCATCGACGTCGAGCTCCCGGACGAGCGAGATGCCGTCGCCGTCGGGCAGGTAGACGTCGGCGAGCAGGAGGTCGGGGGCATGGTCGCGCACCGCCGCGCGTGCGGCGGCCGCGGTGTACACGGGGTCGAGCACCTGCACGCCCGATCGGCCGGCGACGATCTCGCGGTGGAGCCCGGCCACCCGGAAGTCATCGTCGACGATGAGCACGCGCACGGGTTCGGTCACGCTTCCTCCCGAGGGGACATCACGCCGGGCAGGCGCGCGCAGAAGACGGCTCCGCCCTGCCCGCCGCCGGCGTCGGCCAGCCACACGTCCCCGCCGCGCCGGCGTGCGAGGTCGCGGATGAGCGGCAAGCCGATGCCGTGGCCGTGCACCGCGTCAGCCGGTGCCCGGCCCGCCCCAGCCCCCGCCTGCGCCCCGGCCACCGTTGCGTCGTCGCCCCCCGAGAACAGCCGTGCCGGGTCGGCCACCCCGGCCCCCGAGTCGGCGACGGTGATCGCCAGCACGTCGGCGTCGTCGAGCAGCTCGACCTCCACCTGCCTCGGAGTGCGCTCGGCGGAGAGCGCGGCCCGCACCGCGTTGTCGATGAGGTTCCCGAGCACCGCGCCGACATCCTCGGGCGCCGAGAGCGTGCCGCGTACGAAGGAGCCCTCGGCGACCGTCACCTGCACGCCCCGCTCGGCCGCCTCGATCGCCTTCGCCCCCACGATGGCCTGCAGCAGGGGTTCCTCGATGCGCTCGAGCCGGCCGCCGGGGGCCGCGATCGGGCCGCGGCCGCGGAGCTCGTCGAGGAACGAGCGCGCCTCATCGACCCGGCCGGCGTCGATGAGGCCCGCCGCGACGTGCACCCGGTTCGCGAACTCGTGCCGCTGGGCTCGCAGGGCGTTCGTCATCGAGCCCACGGCGTCGAGGCGTTCCGACAGCGCCATCAGGTCGGTGCGGTCGCGGAGCACGAACACCACGCCGAGGTCCCGGCCGAGCCGGCGCACCGGGCGACGGTCGACGTAGAGGATGCGTTCCCCCGACGGGAAGGCCGAGGTCGGGTCGGGCGGAGGTGCCGCGGGATCGAGCGCGGCGGCGAGCGCCGGCGCGAGGCCCAGCGCGTCGACCCGGGCGCCCACCGGATCGTTGAGCCCGAGCATCCGCTCGGCGACCGCGTTGCACACCCGGATGATCCCGTCGGGTGCGACGGCCACCACGCCGTCGCCCACGCCGTCGAGCACGGCCGCCTGCTGCTGCACGAGCGCGGTGAGCTCCTCGGGCTGGAGGCCGAGCGTCAGTCGCTCGAGCCGGCGCCGCAGCAGTACCGCGACGAGCACGCCGATCGAGAGTGCGGCCAGGGCGGCGACGGCGACGCCCGCGAGCAGGGTGGGCAGGTCGTCGAAGACGCTCGCGGGCGCGAAGCCCACGCTGACCTCGCCCACGGGCCGCGCCGTGCCGGGCGCGTAGACGGGCACCTTCGCCCGAGCCGACTCGCCGAGCGTGCCGCGCTCCCACGACACGGTCTCCTCGCCGGCCAGCGCCGCGGCGAAGCTCGTGCTGACCTCCTCGCCGATGCGGTCGGGGTCGGGGTGCGCGAGCCGGATTCCGCGGTCGTCGGTCACGACCACGAACAGCGCGCCCGTGCGCGCCTGCACGGCCCCCGCCGCCGCGGCGACCGGCCCGCCCCGCAGCTCGTCGACCGCGGGAGCCGCGGCCCGTGCGGAGTAGCCGGCGACGGCAGCCCGCAGGTCCGGATCCTCCGAGAGGGTGCGGGCGATGCTCAGCGCCTCGCCCTCGGTCTGCGTGCGCAGCTGCTGCACGCCGAGCCACGCGAAGACCGCCAGGCACACCGCGACGACCGCCACGACGCATCCGAGCACCAGCAGCAGCATCGAGTCGGCGAACCGCACGTCGACCTCCGTCGGTCACCCCGCGGTGTTCGCGGGTCTGCCCCAACGCTACGCCCGGATGCCGCGTCTCCTTCGGCCGCGACCCGCCGCGCACAATGCGCAGAACCCGGTCAATGCGCACAACGGCGGGCAATGCGCGATACCCGCCGCACGGGGCATCCGGTGCGTAGCGTGCCCGTACCCGTAACCAGCCCGACAAAGGAGTCGACATGCTCGTCATACTCGGATTCGCCATGATCCTCGCCTTCATGGCGCTGATCATGACCAAGCGGCTCACGCCCATGGTCGCCCTCATCGTCGTTCCCACGATCTTCGGCCTGTTCGCCGGCGCGGGGCTCGGCATCGGCGACATGGTGCTCGAGTCCATCGGCGCCCTCGCGCCCACCGCGGCGCTGCTGATGTTCGCCATCATGTTCTTCGGCATCATGATCGACGTCGGCCTGTTCGATCCGCTCATCCGCTTCATCACGAGGCTGCTCGGCAACGACCCGGCGAAGGTCGTGCTCGGCACGGCGCTGCTGGCGGGGGCGGTCTCGCTCGACGGCGACGGCTCGACGACGTTCATCATCACGACCTCGGCGATGCTGCCGATCTACCTGCGCCTCGGCATGAGCCCGGTGGTGCTCACCTGCGTGGCCGGCCTCATGAACGGCACGCTCAACATCCTCCCGTGGGGCGGTCCCACCGTGCGGGCCGCGTCGGCGCTGCAGGTCTCGCCGACCGACATCTTCGTGCCCATGCTGCCCTCACTCGCAGTCGGCCTGGCCGTCTCGCTCGCGTTCGCCTGGATGCTCGGCCTCGGCGAGCGCAAGCGGCTCGGCACCCTCGCCGCGGGCGACCTCATGGTCAGCGAGTGGGCGGGGGAGCGGGCGACGGATGCCGCGTCCGGGCTTCGCGGCGCCGCCGGCGGCATCCGGAACCGACTGGGTCTCCTGCGCGGGGCGCAGGCGTCGGTCGGGGCCCGGGCGACCCTGTCGACGACGAACGTGATGACGATCAACCCGGTGGGCGGATCGACCGGGACGATGACCGTCGGCGAGGACGAGCGCGACACCGTCATGGCCGACACGGTGCTCGACCCCGCCCGTGCGACCCTGCGGCCGAAGCTGATCTGGTTCAACCTGGCGCTGACGCTCGCGGTGATGGTGCTGCTCGTCATCGACGTCGTGCCGCTGCCGTTCGTCTTCATGATCGGCGCCGCCGTGGCGCTCATCGTGAACTTCCCGAAGGTGCGGGCGCAGGCCGACGAGATCGTCGCGCACGCACCGAGCATCGTCGGCGTCGTCTCGATGGTGCTCGCCGCCGGGGTGCTCGTCGGCGTGCTCAACGGCACGGGCATGGTGACCGCGATGGCCGACTGGGTCGTCGACGTCGTGCCCCAGGCGCTCGGGCCGTACCTCGCCGTCATCACCGGCATCCTCTCGATCCCGATGACGTTCTTCATGTCGAACGACGCGTTCTACTTCGGCATCCTGCCGATCCTGTCCGAGAGCGCGGCGACCTACGGCATCGACCCCGTCGAGATGGCCCGCGCGTCGATCACCGGCCAGCCGGTGCACCTGCAGAGCCCCCTCGTGCCGGCGATCCTCCTGCTCGTGTCGCTCGCGGGCGTGAACCTCGGCGACCACCACAAGAAGGTGCTGTGGCGAGCCGTCATCGTCTCGCTGGTGATGCTGACGGTCGGGGTGGTCGTCGGGGCGATCCCGTTCGGATGACGCGGGTCAGTCGCGCTCGCGGACGATCTCGGGCAGCTGCCAGGTGAGGTCGAACCACGGCTCGAGCGGGCCGTAGAGGCGCAGCACCGGCCACCAGGACTTGCCGGGGAGGGTGGGGATCCAGTTGGACTCCCTGCCCTCCGGCGCGGTGGGGCCGAACCACAGGACGCACGAACCGTCGTCCTCCACCTCGAGGTCGCCGGTGAGGCTCGACACCGCCGGGTAGGCGGTGGACTGCAGCAGTGACCGGGTCTGCGTGTCGTACACGTCGACCGACCAGAAGTTCTTCGCAGGGGGGTTCGCGGGAACCCTGAGCGAGTAGGTGGCGGCTCCGTCGAGGAGCGCGCCGTCCGCGTCCTCGGCGGTGTAGAGGTACGCGGAGCCGGCTCCGACCTGCGCGTGGGCCATCGCCGGCGTGATCACCGTCGCCGCGTAGTGGAACAGGGTACGGGCGTCGAGATTCCGGGCGCCGTCGGTGAGGAACTCGTAGCTGCCGCCGATGAACGGGTTCTTCCACGAGCGCCCCTTCCAGCGGTATGCCTCGGGGTCGCGGGTCTTGTAGAGGATCGCGCGCGACATCGCCGCCCCGATGCGCGCCGCCTCGTCGAGGATGCCGCGCAGGCGGTCGTCGGGTGCGAACGGCCGGCCGTGGGCGATGCCGATGGACGCGAGGGTGCCGGCCCGCTCGGGGTCGAGCGCCGCCGTCGGTTCCTCGGCGACGAGCTCCGCGATCTCCTCGAAGAAGGAGACGTCGTTCGCGTGGACGGTGTTGAACACCTCGTCGGCGATGTTCACGAACGTGTTCTCGGGTGCGGCGTCGGCGTCGGCCAGTCGATAGATCCTGGACTGCTTGATGGAGGGCACTCCGCCGAGCGCTCGGAGCACGATCCAGTTCGTGTACGTCGGGCTCTCGTAGGTGAAGTAGCCGTCGGGACGCTCGCCGTCGTAGCCCGGTGGCAGGAACAGGTACTTCCCGCCCGCTCCCTGGTCGGGACCCGGGATGCCCATGTCCGCGACGTAGCGGAACCAGAAGTCGTCGACGACACAGAGCGACTGTGCGGGCACCTCGACGACGGTGGGTCCCCACGCCCGCAGGTCGAGGAAGGTGGTGCCGTAGGTGGTCTCGGTGTTCGGTGTGAGGAAGATGGCCCCCGAATTCGCTCGCGGATCGGTGTAGCCGATCGTGTCGGGCGAGTCGACGCCCGCGTTGCGCAGGCCTCGCCGCATCGCGACGAGGGACGCGCCGGGCACCGCCGTCAGGAACGCGTCGATGCCGCGCACGAGGTCGAGCCCGTCGAAGATCGACTGGACCGACTCGGCCTTGGGCACCCCGTCGAAGAACTCGAGGTCTCCGAAGGGCGTGGCCAGCCGGTCGGGCGTCGAGACATGCGCCACCTCCTCGGCCAGCTGCTCCGCCGTCGTCTCCACGCTGTCGGTTCGTTCGATCGCCACGCTCATCCCCTCGTCGGTCGACCATCCCCTCGTCGGTCGACACCTCGAGGTTGCGTCATGGCGCCCGCGGCGGCATCATCCACATGACGTGATTGCCCGGCTGGGATGAGCGTGCGACAATCCGCCTACGGTCGCGCGGCTCGATAGGTGAGGTGGGTCACGCGTGACGCCGGCCGCACGGACACCAGCTCGAGCTGCTGCGCGGGCACGCCGTCGAGGACGCGCTCGCCGGCGCCGAGGATGCAGGGCGTCACGTGCAGCCGAAGCTCGTCGAGGAGCCCGGCCGCCAGGTACTGGTTCACCGTCGATGCGCCGCCGGCGATCGAGATGTCGCGGTCGCCGGCCGCGTCGCGCGCCTGCTCCATGGCCGACTCGATGCCGTCGGTGACGAAGTGGAAGGTGGTGCCGCCCTCCATCTCGATCGGGTCGTGCCCGAAGTGGGTCAGCACGAAGACCGGCCCGTGGTACGGCGGGTTCGGGCCCCACCAGCCCCGCCAGTCGCGGTCCCACTCGCCGCGCACCGGTCCGAACATGTTGCGGCCCATGATGGTCGCGCCCGAGTCGACGATCGCGTCGATCTCCGCCCGGTTCTCGTCGGGCGTCTCGAACATCCACCCGTGCAGCCAGTTCTCGTCGATCTCGCCGAGCGGCTTCTCCTCGCGCTGGTTCACGCCCGCGGCGAAGCCGTCGAGCGAGACGGCGATGTCGCTGTACACCTTGCCCACGATCGAACTCCTCAACTGGTTGTGATCTGCAATTGGTTGGCAGGCTACCGCAGACCAGTTGTAGACTGCAAGCGGAAATCGGAGGTCGAACATGGAACAGCGGTCGGGATGTCCGATCAACCTGTCGCTCGAGGTGTTCGGCGACAAGTGGTCGCTCATCGTCATCCGCGACATGATGTTCGGCAACCGGCGGCACTTCAACGAACTGCTCGCCGAATCCGACGAGGGCATCGCGTCGAACATCCTCGCCGACCGGCTTCGCCGTCTCACCGAGCTCGGCATGGTCACCCGTGCGCCCGACCCGAGCCACAAGCAGAAGGTCGTCTACAGCCTGACCGAGCCGGCCATCCAGCTCGTGCCCGTGCTGGCGCAGCTCGGGGCCTGGGGGCGCCGTCACCTGCCGGCGAGCCGTGAGCTCTCCGTGCGCGCCGAACTGCTCGAGCGCGGCGGCTCCGAGTTCTGGGATCGGTTCATGGACGAGCTCCGCGAGCAGCACCTCGGCGTGCCGCGACCGCCGGGCGAGCCGTCGCCGTTCGGGGAACTCCGTGCCGCCTACGAGGCCGAGCTCGCCCGCAACGACAGTGAGACGGACGACAGCCAGATGACGACGCGGCATGCCCTTCAGCCGGGCTGAGCTCGCCGCGTTCACCGGCCGAACGCTTCCCGACCTCATCCCGCAGCCGACGCGGCTCTTGGTCGTCGGCATCAACCCGGGGCTGCTCACCGTGGCGGTGCAGGCGCACTTCGCGCGGCGAGGCAACCGCTTCTGGCCCGCCATGTATCGAGCCGGCGTCATCGATCGGCTCATCGACGCATCGAACGGATTCGATCCCGATGACGTGCGTCATCTCGAGCAACGGGGCATCGGCTTCACCTGCATCGTTCCGCAGGCCACCGCCCGCGCCGCCGAGCTGACGCCATCGCAGCTGCGAGCGGGAGCCGTCGCGCTGCGGGAACGCGTGGCGACCGTGCGACCCCGGGTGGTCGCCGTCCTCGGGATCAGTGCGTACCGGGTGGCGTTCGAGGAACCGCACGCCCGGGTCGGACGGCAGCCGCGCGACTGGGACGACGCCCAGGTGTGGGTCGTGCCGAACCCGAGCGGCCTCAACGCCCACGCCTCGCTCGATGACCTGACGTCGGCCTACCGCGAGGTCGCGATCGCGGCCGGCATCGAGCCGTACCCCGCCTGAATCGGCCCTGCCCGTGGAACCTAGAGCTCGTCCATCCACTCGGGGTCGGACGTGTCGTTCGCGCGTGCCGGGTACGCGTGCTGCGTCAGCTTCGCCGTCTCCGCCTGGAAGTATCCGACCAACTCGTCATCGACGATCTCCTCGCCGTCTGCGGCGCCCTCGGGCGGCTCGACGTCGGCGATCAGCTGGCTGGCGGGACCGATGAGCAGTGTCGACCTGCTGATGGTCCCGTCGGGCGCCAGTGTGGGGATCTCCACGGTCTCGGATTGATTCGCCTTCGCCAAGGCCTTCGCGTACTCCAGTACTGCTCGAGCGATCGCCGAACCAGTGACGACGGAGTCGCCCGCGTAATGTATCCGGTCCATTCATCCATCGTGGTCCGGCGCGACCGTCGCACGACAGGGCTTGACCTCAGCGGGCCGACGCGGCAGGCGCAGCGCGTGCGTGTGCGATCGGATGCCGCGAGCGGGCGACGACACCGGATGCCGCGAGCGGGCGAGACGACCGGATCAGGTCGCGTGTCTCGCCGCGGTGCTCCCGGAGATTGGTGCCTCACGTTCATCAGGAGACGCGCCCACCATCAGTTGTCTCGCTCGCCGCCTTGACGAATCCGCCCGGCTCCGTCGAGCTCGATGACCATGTCGATCCCGAGCCGGTCGAGGAATGACTGGTCGTGGCTGACGATGAGCAAGGCGCCCCGGTAGCCGTCGAGCGCTTCGGCCAGATGTTCCACACTTGCGACGTCGAGGTTGTTCGTCGGCTCGTCGAGGATCAGCAGCTGCGCGGGCGGGTCGGCGAGCAGGAGCCGAGCCAGGGACACGCGGAAGCGCTCACCGCCGGACAGTGTAGCGACCGGACGGTCGACGCCATCGCCGCGCAGCAGGAGCCTTGCCAGTTGGTTGCGGATGGCCCCGGGCGTGCTGCCGGGCGCGACGGTCTTCACGTTCTCCAATGCACTCGCGGTTTCGTCGAGGCTGTCGAGGCGTTGCGGGAGATATCCGACCCGATCGGTGAGCAGCGTTCCGCGCGGTCGCCCGTCGGTCGGTTCGCCGCCGGTGAGCAGCTGACCGATGAGCGTCGACTTGCCGGACCCGTTCGGGCCCACCAGCGCGACGCGTTCGGGGCCCTGGATGACGACCGTGCGGTTCCGGTCGTGGATCTCGGCGATGCGACGGCTGCGGGGCACATCGGAGTCGGGGAGCGTGAGGTGGATGTGCTCCTCGTTGCGGACGCGCGAGTCCGCCGCGTCGACGGCAGCCTGCGCGGCCCGGACCTTGTCGTCGAGGGTCGAGCGCATCGATCCGGCAGCGCCCTGAGCCTTGCTGGCGCGGGCGCCCGCGAGGATCTTCGGGATGCCCCCGTCCTTCTGTGTCTTCTTCGCGGTGCGTTCCCGTCGAGCGAGCTTTGTCTCGGCTTCGACGCGCTGGCGCTTCTCGACCTTCAGCGCTTGCTGCGCGGCCCGCGCCGCCTGCGTCGCGGCATCCTGCTCCTGGTCCCGGTATGCCCGCCAGACGCTGTAGGGGCCGCCGAACACCTCGAGCCGGCCGGCGTGCAATTCCGCGGTGTCGTCCATGTGTTCGAGCAGCTGGAGGTCGTGGCTCACGACCACCAGCGTGCCCGGCCAGGCATCGACGATGCGCGCGAGTTGTGCGCGGGTGGGCCGATCAAGGTTGTTCGTCGGTTCGTCGAGCAGGGTGATCGCGGTGCGCCGGAGGCGCAGGCCGGTGATGGCGATGAGCATCGCCTCACCGCCGGAGATCTCCTCGACGCGGCGGCCGAGGTCGGCGGCTGTGAAGCCGATCTCGGTGAGTGCCTCGTCAGCGCGGGACTCGATGTCCCAGTCGTCGCCGACGGCCTCGAAATGGCGCTCGTGGACGTCACCCGCCTCGATGGCCCGCAGGGCCGTGAGTGCACGCTCGATGCCCAGGAGCTCGGCGATGGTCGTGGAGGTGGTGAGCGTCAGCTTCTGCGGCAGGTAGCCGATGTCGCCGACCGCATCGACTTGTCCCGACGTCGGCCGGAGTTCTCCGGCGATCAGCCGCAGCAGGGTGGACTTGCCGGCGCCGTTGCGGCCGACGAGGCCGGTGCGACCTGATGAGAGGGTGCCGTTGAGATGGTCGAGTGCGGCGGTTCCGTCTGGCCATTCGAACGACAGGTCGCGGAGGATGATGGCGGATTTCGCGGACATGGATGGTGCTCCTTCTGCGTGCTGCCGGCAGTGAGGGTGAACGAGGTGTGCGGCGCCGAGCTGAGTGCTGCGGACGCTGCTGGAAGATATCGGCGGGAGTGCCAGATGTCTGAGGCCGCGCTCGTATGACGCGCGACACCTTGCCGTCGCCGGGAAAGGTGACGAGGCAGTGGAAGAGGTCAGTCACGCGGGAGCGTGCAGCGATCCCGCATATCGTGAAGGGCCACCGCAGTAGTGAGGGCTGCGGCAACGACGAGGACCGCGACGAGGAACAGCACCGCCAGGGAGGGAAGCCCCACGGCAACCACGCCGAGCACGATCGAACCACCCGCGGCGATCAGAGGCGGGGCGCTCCAACGGCCGACCATCACTCGGGCGAACAAGCCGAGGCCGAGGAGAAAGCACGCGAGACCACCGGTGAGTGCGATCACCGCAACCCAGTGTGCCGGAGCGCCGGGCGCGACGACGACGTCCTGGAGGATGAGCCGGATGCCGAGCGCGACGTACACGACGCCGGCGACCAGTGGAAGGTGCCCGAGGGTGTAGCCGTCGCGGGCGAGTGCGGGGCGACGTTTCGGTGCCGCACGCAGCAGGGCATGCTGTGCGGCTGCTGACGGACCACGGAAGTAGGCCCACCAGAGGCTGACGACGACGACGAATGCGAGCGCCGCCGCGAGAATCGACAGACCCTGGACCGTGCCCTCGTTCAGGGTCGAGCCCAGCCCGGCTCCCGAGGAGAGGACCGTCTCGCCGAGCGCGATGATCAAGACCAGGCCGTGTCGCTCGACGAAATGCGCCGGACTGGCGACCCGCCATCCGTTGTACCGGGAGACGAGCCATCCCACTCCGAAGTCCAGCCCGAACGCCACGGCCCAGCACGCGCTCTGCAGGTCCCCGCCGAGCATGGCGCCGACGATCAGCAGCACGCTGGACAGCGTCTGCGGGATCGCATCGATCAGCACCTGCGTGCGGAGGCGCCGGTCGCCGCGCGACGTCCAGAGGAACGTCGAGACGTAGTTGGTCCGCACGATGGTGAACGCCAATGCGAGTACAAGGGCCGGGCTCAGCCATCCGGAGCGCGGCTCCCAGGCGTACGGGATCACCAGCGCAGCGACGAACAGCGCCGCCATGGACACGAGGATCGCGGCGACGACGTGGCCGCGGTCGAGGCGCACCCGGTTGCCGAGCCAGATGAACGCGCACCACGCCCACCAGAGCAGGAGCAGCAACAGCAGCCCTCGCCCGAGGCCGGCCCATCCCGGCTGCGTCTCCATGAGCTCGATCACGCGCATGAGGGCGAACACGAAGACGAGGTCGAAGAAGATCTCGAACATCGTGACGCGATCACCCTCGGGCAGCACGGAGGCGGCCCCAGCGGTTTCGGTCACTCGGCGCGGTGGGCCGGCCACGCGGAGTGGCCTCACGGTGTCGTGGCGGTTCGCGTTCACAGCACCGCTGGCCCGCTGCCGGGGAAATCGGTGGATCCGGCAAGCTCACGACCGGCGTCGAACTCGGCGTGGAAGCGGCTCAGCTTCTCGTCGATACGACGGTACGCATCGCTGCCGAGGACCAGCCAACGCCTCGGCTCGGGAGCGCGAACGTTGTGGACGATCGCCTCCGCGGCGCGGTCGGGATCGCCGGGGAACTGCTCCGGCCGCACGGCCGACACCGCGCGAATGAACGCTCCGGAGGTCGCGTCGTAGTCCGAGATCGTCTGCCCGGACACGTGCGTGCGCTGCTCGATACCGGTGCGGAACGATCCGGGCTCGACGAGGAAGGCCCGCAGTCCGATCGGTTCGATCTCCTGCCAGAGCGACTCGGTGAGGCCCTCCAGTGCGAACTTCGTCGCCGAGTAGTACCCGTTGGCGGGCAGGCTCGAGATGCCGTCCATCGACGAGATGTTGACGATGATGCCGCTGCGGCGGGCCCGCATGCCCGGGAGCACCAGCCGGATCAGTTCGATCGGTGCGAACACGTTCACTTCGAACTGGGCACGGATGTCGCGTTCGTCCTGCTCCTCGAGCGCCCCGAGGAAATCGATCGCGGCGTTGTTGACGAGGACGTCGACCCCGCCCGCCCACGCCTCGGCGGCCGCGATTGCCTGCCGCCGCTGCTCCGCGTCGACGACGTCGAGCTCCACGGGCAGCGCGGTCTCGGGGTACCGGTCACGGACCGCGGAGAGATCGTGACCGCTGCGTGCGGCCAGGACCACCCGATCACCGACATCGAGTGCGTGCTCGGCGAGGGCAGCGCCGAGGCCGCTGCCGGCGCCGGTGATGAACCAGGTCAGGGTGTCGCTCATGCGGCGGCTCCTTCCGCTGCCTCGTCGCCGTCCGAGCGGAAGTCGGCGGAACGGCTGACCGGGGCCCATGCCTGCGCTTCGTTGAGACGACGTTGTTCGCCGTCCAGCACACGGGCGACCGCGTCGCTGCCGAGCGGGAGCCGGAGGGGCAGGTCGGCGCCGGCTCGGCCGAGATCCCCGTGGGCGAGGCCGACGAGCACACGTGCGCCGCGTGCCGGGTCGCCCGGCTGCTTGCCGTCGCCCTGATCGCGCAGCGCGTGGATCGCGCCGACGGTCGCCTCGTAGTCCGGTCCGGCCGGGTGCTTGGTCATCGAGTCGCCCTGCCAGTCGGTGCGGAATGCGCCCGGCTCGACGATCACCACCCGCACACCGAACGGGGCGGACTCGGCGGCCAGCACCTCGGAGAAGCCCTCGACGGCGAACTTGGCGGCCTGGTAGGCGCCGAGGCCCGGCGTTCCGCCGATGCGGCCGCCCACAGAGGAGAACTGCAGGAACAGACCCGCCCGCTGGGACCGCATGACCGGCAGTGCTGCGCGGGTGACGTTGACCACGCCGAAGAAGTTGGTCTCGACTTGAGCACGGAAGTCCTCCACCGGAGTCTCCTCGATCGACCCGCTGTTGGCGTACCCTGCGTTGTCGACCACGACGTCCAGCCGGCCGAACCGGTCAACGGCGCGGCCGACGACCTGTCGCGCAGCCTCGGCGTCGGTGACGTCGAGCTCCGCGATCAGAACGCGATCCGGGCCGTACTGCGCCGCGATGTCGTCGAGTGCCGATGCCCGCCGGGCCGTGGCCACGACGAGGTCGCCTCGTTCCAGCGCGGCTTCGACGATCCGCTTGCCGAAGCCGCGGGAGCTTCCCGTGATCAGCCAGACCAGGTTGTCTGCGCCCCCCTGTTGCTCGTTCATGAGTCTTCCCTTCTGCGCCTGCCGTGCGCCGACGCTCTACCTGTTTCAGCGTGCTGCCCGGCTGCGTGGCGTCGCGCCCGGGCAACTGCCCGGAAGGGACCCGGGTTTCGCGGATCCGGTGACCCAGGGGTTGGTAGCCGGGGGCGCAGCTGATGCGGTGACCACCGGTCGACGGTCGGCACCAGCACGGGGGTCGACCGGTTGCCCACCCGGGCGCGGCAGTGCGCACCTCCACGAGAACGTGGCTCCGTGCCGATTGATCGGCACCACCGATCAGCACGTCGGAGAAGGAAGGGAACCCCCATGCCGACCGTCAGATTTCACCTCATTTCCACGCTGACTGCGCCTGAACTCATGGCCGTGCTCACCGACTTCAGCCCGTCCCGTGCCGAGCGCTGGCCCACGATCGACGCGGAGCACTTCCAGGTCCATGCCCTCGGCGACCACTGGGCCGACGTGACCGAGGGGACTGCCTCCGCGTGGGAGCACGCCCACTACGACTGGGATGACGACGCGAGCCGCGTCACCATCACCACCATCGACTCGAAGGTGTTCGGGCCCGGTGGCGGCTGGGTCTTCCAGCTCACGCCGCTCGACCACGGCACCCGAGTCGACGTGGAACTCACCCGGCAGCCCGTCACGCTCAAGGCCAAGCTGCTCGCGACGCTGCTCCCGCTCGTCGCCCCGAGCTCGCTGCGCAAGTCGTTCAGCGGACCGCTCCAAGCGGCGCAGGTTGCGGCTGAGTAATCACCCCACACGCAGACCGGCGGATGCTCCGCACCGCACCGGCTGGGAGCGTCGATCCTCGACGCGGTCGTCTGGTACTCGATCGCGTCAGTCGCGTGGAGCGCCTGGAGCGCATCGGAGGAGCGGGCACCCGAAACGTCGTCCCGCGTGGCCACCAGTGTGTCGCACGGGCGCCTGTGCCCACCGGGCGGAGGCATCCTCGAATCATCCGAACAAAGGAAAGGGATCTTCCCATGGGCACCGAAACGAAGAACTTCGCCGCGACCGTACCCGGAACCGCGACGCATGACCCGACCATCGCCATGAAGCTCGAGGTTGTCGTCATTCCCGTGACCGACGTCGACCGGGCGAAGGCGTTCTATGAGGGCCTCGGGTGGACACTCGACGTCGACCTCGACATCTCGCCCGGCTACCGGGTGGTCGAGTTCACACCTCCCGGCTCGCCGACGTCGATCATCTTCGGCTCCGGAGTGACCGACGCCGAGCCGGGGTCGGTTCGTGGACTGCAGCTCGTGGCATCCGACATCGAGGCGACGCGCGCGGCCTTGAAGGGCGCCGGCGCGCCGGTCAGCGACGTCTTCCACGACGCGACCGGCGTCTTCCACCACGGCGGCACGACGGCTCGTGTGTCCGGCCTCGCGCCCGAGCGTCGTTCATACGGCTCATGGGTCGCGTTCAATGACCCCGATGGCAACGAATGGCTCGTCCAGGAGGTCACCGAGCGGATCCCGGGCCGAATCGTGCAGACGAGGTACGACTCGCCCGCCGAGCTGGCGGCGGCACTGCGCGCGGCCGCGGAGGCGCACGGCGCGCACGAGGCCAGGATCGGACACGAGGATGCCGGATGGCCCGAATGGTACGCGGAGTACATGGTGCGTGCGGCGGCGGGCCAGGAGCTTCCTGAATGATCGACCATTCTGCACCGCTCTTCCGTCTGCTCGTCTTCGAGGAGCTTCGATCCCTGCAAGGCCGGCTCTGCCGTTCCGCCGGCGACCGGGCCTGGGACGAGTTCGAGCGATGCTTCGCCGACGGAGGGCAACTGCGGGTGTTCGACCCAGACGGCTCCCTGGCGTGGTTCGCGCTCAGCCCGCACATCGGAGCGACGATCGACCTCGAAGCGGGCGACGGACCACTCGTCGTGCACTCCTTCGGCGCAGAGCTGACACTCCGATCCGAGACGCGCGCCGAAGGTGTGTGGGCGGCGGAGTACCTCGTCGGTCGGGACGGCTCACCGGCTCGCGCGCGGAACGGATACTGCCGGCTCCACCAGACCTACATCCGGGACGGCGACCGATGGTTCATCCGATCGATCGATCTCATCCGGCGACTGCGGAGCTGAACCCGGCGGTGCGACCATGTCGGCGGAGCACATAGGATCGGCCATCATGGAGCACCGCACGCCGAGCCCGCCACTGCTGGGCCGGCGGCGTGAGTGCGAGGCGGTCAGCCGGGTGATCGCAAGCCTCGGCGGTGGCCAGAGTCGCGCCCTCGTGCTGCGCGCCGAGGCGGGCGCCGGCAAGTCGGCGCTGCTCGATTACGCAGCCGAGCAGGCTACGGCCTACCAGGTGCTGCGCGCGACCGGCGTGCAGTCGGAGATGGAACTCGCCTACGCCGGTCTGCACCAACTGTGCTCGCCGGTGCTCGACCGGCTCGATGCGCTGCCCGCACCCCAGGGGGCAGCGCTGGGCGTCGCGTTCGGCCTGCGAGGCGGAGACGCGCCGGATCGATTCCTCGTCGGACTCGCGGTTCTCGGCTTGCTCGCGGAGGCCGCGGGTGCTCGACCGGTGCTCTGCCTGATCGATGATGCACAGTGGCTGGACCGCGCCTCCGCTCAAGTGCTCACGTTCGTCGCACGCCGGCTCGTCGCCGAGTCGGTCGGCATCCTCTTCGCGGTACGCGAGCCGGTCGGCGACGACTTCACCGGTATCGAGGACCTCATCGTCGAGGGGCTCGAGCCCGCGGATGCGCGGCTGCTGCTCGAGTCGGTGATCTCCGGTCCGCTCGATCCTGAGGTCCGCGATCGGCTGATCGGCGAGGCTCGCGGCAACCCGTTGGCGCTCCTGGTCCTGTCGCGCGGGAGGGGCACGGTGGAGATCGCCGGCGGGTACGGCATGACGTCCCCGCCGAGCCTGACGAGTCGCATCGAGGACAGCTTCGTCAACCAGATTCGGACCCTGCCGCCCGAGACGCGGTCGGCGCTGCTGGTGGCTGCTGTGGAACCCGTCGGCGATCCCGAAATGATCCGGCGGGCGGCAGAGGCGCTCGGCATCGAATCGCAAGCGATCACCGCCGCGATCGAGGACGAACTGATCGAGTTCGGCGCCCGCGTGAGATTCCGGCACCCGCTCGTCCGGTCCGCTGCGGTACGCGCGAGCCCGGTCGGCGCGCGAAGAGCCGCCCACCGGGCGCTCGCGGCCGCGACCGATCCGTCCTCCGACCCCGACCGGCGTGCCTGGCACCTGGCCGAGGCCGCCATCGGCTTCGACGAGGATGTCGCCGCCGAGCTCGTTCGCTCCGCGCGGCGCGCCCAAGCACGAGGCGGGGTTGCCGCCGGGGCCACGTTCCACGCACGCGGTGCCGAGCTCACGCCGGATCCGACGATGCGTTCCAGGCGTGCCCTCATGGCAGCCGAGGATACGTATCGGGCCGGCGCGATGAGCGAGGCGCTGCGGCTACTCGACCTCGCGAATCCTGCCCTACTCGACGAGCACCAGCGGGCCCGCATCGAATTGGTACGCGCGCACGTGGCTTCGAGTACAACCCGCGGACGTGGAGCCGCTGCAGGCCTGGTGGCGGCAGCTCGCCTGCTCGAACGACACGACGGAGAGACCGCCCTGGCGACCTACGCCGACGCGATGATCGCCGCGATCTCGGCCGGAACCCATGCCCAAGCCGTCGGGCTTCAGGAGGTCTCGGCGGCGGTACTCGCCGCCGAGCCGGCGCCACCCCTCAGCGCCCCCGCCCTCGCGGCCGCCGACGCCCTTCGCGGACTTGCCATGCTGACCACCCACGGATATGCAGCCGCCGCGCCGGTGCTCCGGGACGCGCTCGCCAGGCTCGTGACGCTGGCTGCCTCCGACGAGCCGCCGCTGCCGACGGCCGAACCCGACCCGCGCCGGGGTCTGGGCGAGGATGCCGCGCCGCCCGGCAGCCTGCTGCAGTGGCTCCCCATCGCCTGCACCGTCGCGCGCGTCCTGCTCGACGACGACGCCTACGACGTGCTCGCGATGCGTGCCGTTCGCATCAGCCGCAATCAAGGCGCGTTCTCGCAGCTGCCCCTGGTCATGGCCGAGCGCACGTCGGTCCTGCTGCTCAGTGGCAGAACCGACGAGGCCATGTCGCTTGCACAGGAACTCCAGCCGATCATTGAAGCGACAGGAATGCCGACGTCGATGACTCGCAGCGGCTGGCTCGCCACCTTCCGCGGCGACGAGTCGGTGAAAGCGGAGGTGACCGAGCGGCTGCGTCCAGAGATCCTGGAGCGCGGCGAGGGCCAGTGGTTCATCACCGTAGCCTGGCAGGACGCGCTGCTGTACAACTCACTCGGGCGCTACCCCGAAGCGCTCGCGGCGACTGAGCCCGCGGCCGGTCACCCGTACGACATCGGGCTCGCCGGCTGGATTCTGCCCGAGCGCGTCGAGGCGGCCGTACGCGCCGGCGCCCCGGAACGAGCAGCCGAGCCACTCGCCCGGCTCGAGGAACTGGCAACGGCATCCGGCACCGACTGGGCCAGGGGTCTCGCCGCTCGCACGGCGGCGCTCGTCGCCGACGACAACACAGCTGAAGGCCGATACCTCGAGGCGATCGAACGCCTCAGACGCACTCGGATCCGCACCGCGCTCGGCCGGGCACACCTGCTCTACGGCGAGTGGCTTCGACGTCAGAACCGCCGCGTCGAATCCCGCGAGCACCTGCGCCTCGCACACGACCTCTTCGTGGATACCGGAAGCGATGGGTTTGCGGAGCGCGCTCGACGTGAACTTGCAGCCACGGGCGAGGTGGTGCACAAGCCGGCCGCCGGGCGAGTCGACGAGCTCACCGCGCAGGAACGTCAGATCGCCGTCCTCGCCGCGGGCGGCAGCACGAACCCCGAGATCGGCGAGCAGCTCTTCCTCAGCCCGCGCACCGTCGAATGGCATCTACGAAAGGTGTTCGTGAAACTCGGTGTCTCATCTCGACGGCAGCTCGCGCGAGCACTTCGCATTGCGCAGCCGGCGTCGGTGTAGCCGCCGGCTTTGACCCGGACCTGGACCGGCGATCTTCGCGGCGAGCCGGGAGATCAACGCGCTTGGCGTCCGGCGACCATGGAATTTCATGCACCCGGGTCTGCGGTGTCTGGGACACCCGGGTGCTCACCCGTCACCGGCACGGGTGCCCGTGGCGAGCAACTCCGGGACGGTGGTCCCATGAATACCAACTCGCCAACTCAAGTCGCACGCACTTCGGCACGTACTGTCGATGTGAAGCGCATCGCCCTCTCGATCGCGGCGGTCGCCGCCGCGATCGTCGTCCTTCTCGCCTGCTGGGCGTCGATCGTTCCGGCTGCGCACGCCGAGGCCCTCACAACTGCTGCGTCGGGTACCGCCACCGGCGATGCACCGATCGTGCAGACCGCGGATGGACCCGTCCGGGGCCTTGCGACGCCCGCCGGTGTCGAGTTCCGTGGCATTCCCTATGCCGCGCCACCCGTCGGGGAGCTGCGGTGGACCGCGCCGCATCCCGTCACCCCTTGGTCGGGTACCCGTGAAGCCACCGTCTTCTCACCAGTCTGCCCGCAGGGCCCGCCGAGCCCGTGGGGACAGAGCGAGGACTGCCTCTACCTGAACGTCACGGCTCCGACGCACGATTCCTCCTCCTCCGGCGCGCTGCCGGTGATCGTGTACATCCACGGTGGCGGATTCTCCTACGGGGAGGGCGCCGACTACGACCCGACGAAGCTCGCAAGCGCGGGCGCGGGCGCCGTCGTCGTCACCCTGAACTACCGACTCGGTCTGCTCGGCTTCCTCGCACACCCGGCCTTCGCTGAGAGCGCCGACGGGTCCACCGGCAACTTCGGCTACCAGGACCAGCAGGCAGCGTTGCGGTGGGTGCAGCAGAACATCGGGCAGTTCGGCGGCGACGCACAGAACGTCACGATCGTCGGTCACTCGGCCGGAGGGCTCTCGGTGCTCGCGCAGCTGGCCTCCCCGGGCGCGAAGGGGCTGTTCCAGCGTGCAGTGGTTCAAGCCGGCGCGTTTGCGCTGGAGCAGCAGTCGCTGGCAATGGCGGAGCAGGCAGGCCAGGCCAGTGCGGTCGCGCTCGGCTGCGCTGACCAGTCTGCGGAGTGCCTGCGAAACGTGCCGGTGGAGACGTTGGTCGCCAACCCCCAGGCGTCGTTCACGCCGGGATACGTCGACGGCGAGGTGCTCCAGGAGTCGGTCGGCTCGGCGATCAGCAGCGGCCGGTTCAACCGGGTGCCGATCATCAACGGCACGAACACGCAGGAGGAGCGGATCTTCACCACGATCGGACTCAGCGTGACCAAGGGAGCCACCATTCCACTGCAGAGCCTGAACATCGACGCGTCGAGTTACGTGTCAACGATCGCGACGAACTTCGGCATCAGCACCGCGAAGGCGACCCTCATCGCTGCTGCATACCCGCTGTCGAAGTACGCCACTCCGGCTCACGCGTTCGCCACATTGAACTCCGATGCGAACTTCTCCTGCCCCGCGTACGGGCTGGACATCGCCGCGTCCCGGTTCGTGCCGACCTTCGCGTACGAGTTCAACGACGCCCTGGCACCTCAGCGGGACGTGCCCGACGGGCTCGGCGCGCCGTTCGCGGCCACCCACCAGTCGGAGCTGCAGTACCTGTTCGACCTGCCCAACGCGTCATTCCCCGGTACGCTTTCGGCCGATCAGGAGAAGCTCGCTTCGAACATGCGCGCCGCGTGGGTGCAGTTCGCGGCTAGCGGGTCGCCGTCGACGGAGGCGGTCTCGTGGCCGAAGTTCAAGACGTTGAACCCGCGCATGCTTTCCCTCGAAACACCTGCGTCCAACGTGGAGAAGGATTTCGCCGCCACGCACAAGTGCGCGTTCTGGGCTGCCGCGGCCCTGTTCGGGAACCGCTGAGTCCATCCGGCCGCCCATCCTGCTGGGGGTGCCATCGGCACCCCCAGCATGGAGGCGCGCCAGCCGTCGGGCAGGCCGCCAAGGTCCACGCGCGTTCGAGACATCCGCATCGCGAAGCGGTACGAGCAGCGGCATCGCCTCAGCCGATCCCTACTCGCGTGCCCGCGAGGGCGTCGAACCACCGAAACGAACCAGGCAGCAGGCTCTCGCCGACGTTCATTGGCACATTGGCACAGCCTCGCGAGCACCCCGGCGGAATCGCCTACTGAAACAAGAAACCCCCCGGTCTCCCGGGGGGTTTCGATGGTGGCTCCGACCGGCATCGATCCGGTGACCTTTCGATTTTCAGTCGAACGCTCTACCAACTGAGCTACAGAGCCTCGGGGCATCCGACCGATCGAAACCGGAGGCATTGCCTCGAATAAGGAGAAAGCCCCTTCTCTCGTAAGGGAAAGGGCTTGTCGCCTGAGCGACCCTGACGGGACTTGAACCCGCGACCTCCGCCGTGACAGGGCGGCACGCTAACCAACTGCGCTACAGGGCCTCGATGTGGTGTCTTGCAACACCGGCTATTGAATTGTACTGGACCTCGTCGTGTGACCCCAACGGGATTCGAACCCGTGCTGCCGCCGTGAAAGGGCGGTGTCCTAGGCCACTAAACGATGGGGCCGGGTGGCTTTGCCCAGGGGCTCGGCCGCCGACAGCCAAGCATACGTGCCAACGCGCGCAAGCGCAAAACGAGGGCCGACGGTGGGCAGAACGAGGGCTGCGGATGCCGCGAGCGGGCCCCCGCGGCATCCGCCACACGCGCCCGAAATGCCCGGAAAGCGCGAGGCCCGCACCTATCGTGAAGGCTGCCACTGCCCGCACGAGAGCGAGGAGCGCGGGGCGCAGAGCCCGCGTGGACGGGGAACCATGGACCGAACAAGCCAGCGCACGCCGATCGCCGGCGCCCGGATGTTCGGCGCCCGCGCGCGTCGCATCGGCGCTCGCGTACCCCGCCGCGTCACGCTGCGCGGCCGCGCCCGGCACCTCGTGGCCGGCCTCTCCATCGCGACCATGGCGCTCGTCGGCGCCGTCGCCGTTCCCGCGAGCGCGCAGGCGGCCACCTATCCGAGCTGGGACGAGCTGCAGGCCGCGAAGGCGAACACCGCTGCGGGCGCCGCGGCGGTCGACCAGGTCACGTCGCTCATCGCCCAGCTCGAGACCAACGTGCAGGTGACGCGCGCCGAGGCCGAGCTGCGCACCGACGAGCTCATGGTGGCCCAGCAGAAGTTCGACGACGCGGTCGCCCGCGCCGACCAGATCCAGGCGCAGGCCGATGCCGCCGCAGCCGAGGCCGCCGCCGCCGAGCGGAACGCGGGCCAGGTCGCCGCGCAGCTCTACCGCGCGGGCACGGGCGACGTGGGCGTGAACCTCTTCCTCGACGCCGGCAACGCCGAGGCGACCGAGAAGCTCCTCGCGAAGCTCGGCAGCATGGAGAAGATGGTCGAGCGCACCTCGGGCATCTACAACCGGGCGCAGGAGAAGCAGAACTCCGCGACGTCGCTCGCCGGGCAGGCCGAGGTCGCGCGCGCCGAACGCGAGAAGCTCCGCATCGCGGCGGAGGAGGCGCTCGCCGTGGCGCAGGCCGCGCAGGCCGCGGCCGAGGCCGCGCTCGCCGAGTCGCAGGCGAAGAAGATCGAACTCGAGCAGCAGCTGAAGTTCCTGCAGGACACCGAGGCGCAGACCGCGGCGGCCTACCAGGAGGGTGAGCGCATCCGCAAGGAAGAGGAGGAGCGCCGCCGCCAGGAGGCCCTTCGCAGCGGCTCGCCGGGCACGGTCGCCTCCTCGGGATGGGCGAAGCCCGCCGGCGGCGCCATCACGGGCGACTTCGGCCCCCGGTCGCCGATCTGCGCGGGCGACGGATGCTCCGGATCGTTCCACTACGCCGTCGACCTCGGCACCGGATGCTCTGCGCCGATCTATGCGGCCAACAGCGGCGTCGTGACGTTCTCGGGGTGGTCGGGCACCTACGGCAACTTCATCAAGATCGACCACGGCGGCGGGATCTCCACGGGCTACGCCCACATCCGCGACGGCGGCCGGTTCGTCGGCGTCGGGGCGTGGGTCGAGGCCGGCCAGAACATCGCGTCGAGCGGCACCACGGGTGCGTCCACCGGATGCCACCTGCACTTCGAGGTCTACTCCGGCGGCAGCCGCATCGATCCGGTGCCGTTCATGGCCGATCGGGGGATCCGCCTTGGCTGACCACCGCACGCGTCCCGTCTCCCGGGTGAAGCCCGCGACCGTGTTCTCCACGGTGGCGGTCGGCGCGGTCACCGCGTCGGTCGTTGCGGCGGGCGGGCCCGCGATGGCCGAGCCCGACTATCCGTCGTGGAGTGAGATCGAGCAGGCCAAGCAGAACGAGCAGACCAAGCAGGCCGAGATCGACCGCGTCGGGGCGCTGCTCGTCGGGCTGCAGCAGGCAGCGGATGCCGCGGCGCAGGCCTCGATGATGGCCGACGAGGCGTGGCGCATCGCCATCGACCAGCGCGACCGGGCGGCCGAGCGGGAGCGCACGCTCGGCACGCAGGCCGACGAGGCCGACGCCGTCGCCGAGATCTCCAAGATGCGCGCGGGACTGCTCGCCGCGCACCTCGCGAAGACCGCGGGCGCCGACCTCACGGCCGAGCTCGTGTTCTCGGGCGACGACTCGACGAAGCTCCTGCAGCAGCTCGGCATGGCGTCGAAGCTCGGAGAGCAGTCGAACGAGGTATACGAGCAGGCGGTCGCCGACCGCAACACCGCCGACTCGCTGCGCGACCAGGCAGCGGATGCCGCAGCCGAGCGCCAGCGCCTGGCCGCGTTGGCCGGGCAGCGCGCCGACGAGGCCCGAGCCGCCGCCGATGCGGCCGCCGCCGCCGTGGCCGAGCAGGAGCAGAAGTCGACCGAGCTCTACGCGCAGCTCGCGAGCCTCAAGGACACGACGGCCGACCTGGAGCGGCGACGCGTCGAGGGACAGGCGCAGGAGGCCGCGGAGGCGGCC
>NZ_JBFUCL010000002.1:0-50554 GCF_056405255.1 Agromyces sp. P1_H4
CCACGGTGGTCACCGCAGCGCCGGTCTTCGGGGGTCGGCGCCGGGCCGGACGACGACGCACCGGCCCACGGTGGTCACCGCAGCGCCGGTCTTCGGGGGTCGGCGCCGGGCCGGACGACGACGCACCGGCCGCCGATCCGCCTCGCGACYGGCACCCGTCGGGATGGAGAGCAGGAGGGTGCCGCCGATGACGATGAGCTGCACCGCGGTGATGAGGCCGGCCGGCCAGCCCCCCGCGTCAGCCGGGATGCGCGCCGCCGCGGCATCCGCCTCGGCTCCGGCGAATCGCCAGAGCGTGCCGTACTCCGTCTCGCCGACGGGGACGAGCGCGGCGTTCGCGTCGAGTGCGACGCGGGCCCGGGTCTCCGTCTGGATCGCCTCGCGGCCGTCGCCTGGAGCCGGGGCCAGCAGCACGAAGGAGGCGCCGAACTCGCGCATCGCCGCTTCGGGATCGGAGCCGCTGCGGGAGGCGAGGTTCCCCGCGACCTCGGCGAGCTGCTCCTGGTCGGCGGTCGGGTCCGTCCTGGTCTGCGCGAGGGTCGACTGGTCATCGAGGGTGGGGCCGATGCCCCGTTCCAGCGTGGAGCGCATGCCGCCGTCGGCCTGCGGCTGCATGAGCAGCGTCGTCACCCTGGGATCGTTCTCGGCCTGGGCCACGACGTACGCCGGCAGGGCTCGCTCGGTCGCGGGCGCGAGCGGCACGACGTCGACGGCGATCGCGTACGAGAGCGGAAGCACCGCCGCGAGGCTGAACGCGGCCACGACCCACCCGACGGCGCCGGCACCGCGGCGGAGCGCGTCGAGCGCGGCGACCGCCGCGAGCACGAGGCCGAGCCATGCGAGGCTCATGCCGGCTCCCGCCCACACCGGAACCGACTCGGCACCGACGGCCGCCACCGACAGGTGCGACGCCGCGACGGCCGTCGCGTAGCCGAGCAGCACCGTGCCGAGCGCGAGCACCCCGCGACGCCATCCGGGGGCGAAGACCGAGCAGAGCGCGGCGATCACGAGCGGCGCGACGAGCGCGCCCGCGACCATCCACGGTTCGAGCGACGTGAACGACTCGACGAGCTCGCCCCACCCGCCCCATCCCCCGGCAGGCCACCCGAGTGCGAGCTGCCCGGCGGTCGGGATCGATCCATCGACGGGCGGGCCGGGATCGGCGACCAGACCGAACGCCGTGCCGAGGCGGACCTGCTCGACGATCAGGGGCAGGGCGAGCGCCAGCGCCGGGATGGGAAGTCCGACCAGGCGCACGGCGGCACGGCCGCTGACGGCGAGGACGACGATCCATCCGACGACGAGTGCGGGTGCGAGGCTGGGGGCGGCCGCGATGACGGCCGCGAAGAGCAACGAGGCCGTCGCCGCCGCGGCCCACGAGGTGGCGGCGCCGAAGACGGCGAACGCGAGCCAGCCGAGCAGGACGTGGGCGAGCACCGGCCCCGGTCGTCCGTCCGCCAGCGCCGACAGGAACGGCGGTGCGGAGGCCCAGGCGAGCGCCGCGACCGCGCGTAGCGACCCGCGCTCGGTGAGTCGTGAGGCGGCGAACCACGCGCCGATCGCCGCTGCGGGGAGCGCGACGAGCCACAGCAGCACCATGGCGAACGACGGCGACCAGAACGACAGGGTCCCGAGCACGGCGAGCGCACCGTTGAACGGATCCGCCGCCCCCACGAAGCCGGTGTTGACGTCGCGCCACCCGTAGGCGGCGTTCTGCCACAGGCCGGACACGCCCGACAGGGGCAGCAGCCCGCCGCCGCCCACGCCGCCCGAGCCGATGAGCCACGAGAAGAGGCCTACGGATGCCGCAGCCGTCGCGAGCAGCACCCATCCACCCCCCGTGCCGATGAACTGGAGCTCCTGAGAGCGACCCCTGGCGCGATTGCGGCGCTCCTCGGTGGCCGCCTGACGGCGTCGGCGGAGCTCGTCGGGCTGCATGCGCAGCGGTGCGATCGCCGACCACTTGGCGCTTCGCGAGGACTTGAGCACCCGGCGCGCGCGGGACACGCGCATGCCGGAGAACATGGTGGCGATCGCGGCGCCGAACTCGCCGGGGATCGCGCCCGGCTGCTTGACGAGGAGCAGCCGCACGGAACGGAGGAGCGCCAGGGGCAGGAAGGTCAGCCAGTGCAGGGGCACCGCCGGCGCCGGCGCGTACACGAGTCGTCGATGCAGCTGGGCGGCTCGGGCGATGCGGGTGTTCCGTCGCCGGGTTCGCGCTCGCCCGTCGAGCGGCAGACCGGCGACGCCGGAGCCGCCGAAGCGCACCCTCGCGGCCGGGACGGCGGCGACCCGGTGGCCGGACAGCCGCGCGCGCACGCCGAGGTCGAGCGCATAGTCGGCCGATGGCAGCGCCGGGTCGAATCCGCTGAGCGCCTGCCAGACCGTGTGCCGCACGAGGAGGCCGGCGGGATCGAGCCCGAGCACGTCGCTCAGCCCATCGTGCTGGCCCTGGTCGAGTTCGTCGGCGACGATGGGCACGCTCCGGCCCAGCTGGGTGATCGTCCGGCCGAGCGACGTGATGCGATCGGGTTCGTCCCAGCCCATCAGCTTCGGGCCGGCGAGGGCGACGGACTTGCCCGTCTCGAGCGTCGCGACGAGTGCCGCCAGCGCTTCGGGCTCGGGCGCGGCGTCGTCGGGAAGCAGCCAGAGCGCATCGGCATCGGAGGTGGGGGTCTCGAGCACCCGCTCGCCCGCCCGGATCGCCTCGCCGAACGAGAGCGGCTCCTGGAGCTCGACCACATGCGACGCGCCCGCCGCCGCGGCCTGCGCTCGCGCCTCCGCACCGGCCTGGGACAGGACGACGACGAGGGAGTCGGGTGTGCGCGCCTGGGCGCGGATCGCGTCGAGGGTCTGCGCGAGGCGGTCGCCGCCGTGACGAACGACGAGGACGGCGGTGACTCTGGGGAACATCGGGGACAGCCTAGGCGGCGCCTGCCGCGGCATCCGCAACCGAGGCGGGCGTGCCACGAATCGCCGCCCCATGCCGAGCCGCGCGGATCAGGCCGTCCGGTCGCGTGGTCGCCCCGGTCCGATGCGACGTCAGCGTCGCATCGGACCCGGGCTCAGACCGCGCGCTTGCGGAGCTTGCGGCGCTCGCGCTCGGAGAGCCCGCCCCAGATGCCGAACCGCTCGTCGTTCGACAGGGCGTACTCGAGGCACTCCCCGCGCACTTCGCAGCCGGTGCAGATCTTCTTCGCGTCGCGTGTGGAGCCGCCCTTCTCAGGGAAGAACGCCTCCGGATCGGTTTGCGCACACAGTGCGTCGCTCTGCCATGCCAGCGGATTGTCGTCGCCAGTGCCCTGCCGAACCCCCGGCACGCCCAGCCTCACCGGATCGACGAACCAATCGTCAGGTACTCCAGAACGATATTCAGGATTGCCCATATCGTCTCCCACCCAGTTGTACCGACCACCCAGAGGGTGTGTCTTGACCAATTACACCGGTGTAATTCGCGTGAGTCAAGTCGCGGATCGTAAACCCTCAACCGGCCGTCGAGGCTTCAACCCGCGCGCGACACGCCGAGGCCGTTCCGGAGACGTTATCTTGGCGGCTGCACTTCAGGGTCGAGCGCCCGTGGCCGCCGGCCGCGGCGGGTCACTCGTCGGGATCAGGCGTCGGATGCCGCGCGGCGGGCCTCCCACGCGCTCTCGACCATCTGGGTGAGCGAATGCCGCATCCGCCAGTCGAGGTCGCGGGCCGCGAGGTCGCCCGAGGCCACGATCCGAGCGGGGTCGCCTTCGCGCCGCGGGGCGATCTCGGGCGTGAAGTCGATGCCGGTGACCTCGGCGACGGCCCGCATGATCTCGCCGACGGACACGCCGTCGCCCGAGCCGAGGTTGTACACCTGCTCGATCGGCTCGCCGGCGTCGAGCCGCTTGGCGGCGACGACGTGGGCGGCCGCGAGGTCCGCCACGTGGATGTAGTCGCGCACGCAGGTGCCGTCGGGCGTCGGGTAGTCGTCGCCGTTGATGCGGGGCGTTCGCCCGTCGAGCAGCGCGTCGAACACGAGGGGGAAGAGATTGTGGGGGCTCGCGTCGAAGACCTCGGACGTGCCGGAGCCGACCACGTTGAAGTAGCGCAGGCTCGTGTGCGCGAGCCCGGTCGCGCGGGCCTGGTCGGCCAGGAGCCATTCGCCGATGAGCTTGGACTCGCCGTAGGGCGACTCGGGACGCTTCGGGGTGTCCTCGGTGACGAGGTCGACGTCGGGGGTGCCGTAGACGGCGGCGCTCGAGGAGAAGACGATCTTCTCGACCGCGCTGGCCTCCATCGCCGCGAGGAGGGTCGCGGTGCCGGTGACGTTCTGCTGGTACGTGTGCAGGGGCCGCTTCACGGAGACGCCCGCGTACTTGAATCCGGCGAGGTGCACCACGCCCCGCACGTCGTAGCGCTTGATCGTGGCCTCGAGCTGCGGTCCGTCGAGGATCGTGCCGTGCACGAACGCCGCGCCCTGCGGGAGGAATCCGTGCCGGCCCGACGAGAGGTCGTCCACCACGACCGTGTCGATGCCCTGCTCGGCGAACGCCCGAACGACGTGCGCGCCGATGTATCCGGCGCCTCCGGTGACCAGCCAGCTCATGTTCCCGCCTCCCGCGTGCGGGAGGTCCGCGCGCTCCCACGATCGTAACGGGGCGGGCGGCGTCGAGCCGAGGCGGGTCGCGCTGCGCGGGCCAGGAGCGGCCGGCGCAGCGCGCGCCCAGCGGTCAGACGGTGCGGGTGGGCAGGTTCTCGGCGTGGCGGGTGCGGTTGCGGATCTCGGGACGCCCGTAGCCGTCGCCCTCGAGGCGGAGCACGGTGGCGAGCACGCCCCAGACGGCGAGGCCCGCGATGATGAGGAACACGAGAGTGGTCATGGCAGAAAATGTACTCCTTGCGACATCCTGCCGATAGTGGCAGAGTGGCCACACAACGACTTTTTCCTGCCAACCGGAGGACCACGTGCTCAAGACCATCGCCTGCATCGCGCTCCCCCAGATGGCGCCGTTCGAGTTCGGGGTGATCTGCGAGGTCTTCGGCATCGATCGCCGGGAACACGGGGGGCCGATCTTCGACTTCCACGTCGTGGCCGCCGACCCCGGCCCCATCACGACCAAGCTCGGCTTCGACGTCGTCGTGAAGGAGGGCCTCGACTTCGCGTACGAGGCCGACCTCGTCGCCGTGCCCGCGTCCCTGGTCGGCTCGCCGGCCGACGAGCGCGTGCTCGACGTCATCCGCGACGCCGTCGACCGCGGAGCCTGGGTGCTCTCGGTCTGCTCGGGTGCGTTCACGCTCGGCTACGCCGGCGTGCTCGACGGGCGCCGGGCCACCACGCACTGGATGTACACCGACAAGATGGCCGAGCTCTTCCCGCAGACCGAGGTCGACCCCGACGTGCTCTTCGTGCAGGACGGCAAGGTGGTCACGGGTGCCGGCACCGCCGCGGGCATCGACGCCGCCCTGCACATCGTGCGCACGGAGCTCGGGGCGAGCGCCGCGAACGTGGTCGCCCGCCGCATGGTGGTCCCCCCGCAGCGCGACGGCGGCCAGTCGCAGTTCATCCAGACCCCGGTGCCCGAGTGCCACAGCGACTCGTTCGCGAAGGTCACCGAGTGGATGCTCGAGCACCTCGACCACGAGCTCACCGTCGACCTGCTGGCGCGCAAGGCACTGATGTCGCCCCGCACCTTCGCCCGCCGCTTCCGCGCGGAGACCGGCACGACGCCGAACGCCTGGCTGAACCGCCAGCGCCTCCTCCGGGCCCAGCAACTGCTCGAGGAGACCTCGCTCACCCTCGAGGAGATCGCCCGCGAGACCGGCTTCGGCGCGGCCGCGGTGATGCGGCACCACTTCCTGAAGGTGCTGCAGACCACGCCGACGCAGTACCGGCGGCTCTTCGGGGTGCGMGAGGCGAGCGACCGCGAGGTGGCCGCCGCCAGCTGACGAGGACGCACGGCACGCCGTCGCTCAGGCGGCGTCGGCCGGTCGCCGTCGAGCAGCCGGCGTCGGCGGCCGCCATCGATCAGCCGGCGGATGCCTCGGGCGCGCCGGTCGTCGCCACCCAGGCGATCCCGTCGCCGGTGATCTCGACCGCGCCCTCGTCGGGCGTGACGTAGACCGCCTCGCCACGGGCGAGCCGTGACTCCCCCAGCCGCCCCCGGAGACGGAGCGAACCGTCTTCGGCCAGCACGATCGCCGGACCGTCGAGCGGCACGCGCGCGGCATCCGCTGCCTGGTCGCCGGCACCTGCGTCGAGCGCCGCAGTGCCCGAGATCGACACCGGTTCGGCCCGGTAGAGCACGAAGTCGGGGACGTCGGGACGGAACGCGACGACGCCCGGCGCGACCGGCTCGGGCTCGAGGCGCGGCGGGGCGATCGGGGTGAAGTCGAGCACCTCGAGCAGCTCGGTCACGTCGATGTGCTTCGGCGTGAGGCCGCCGCGCAGCACGTTGTCGCTCGCGGCCATGAGCTCGATGCCGAGGCCCGCGAGGTACGCGTGGATGTTGCCCGCCGCGAGGTACAGCGACTCGCCCCGACGGAGTCGCACGCGGTTGAGCAGCAGCGAGATGACGATGCCGGGGTCGCCCGGGTACACCTCGGCGAGGGTGCCGACGGTCTCGAACGAGAGTGCGTACGGCGACCGGCGGGCGGTGTCGGATGCCGCGAGCGCCGTCACCCGCTCGGTGATCCACGCGGCCTCCCCCGTGTCGCCGCCGCGTCCGTCGCGGAGCAGCCACTCGACGGTGTCGCGGAGCGGCTCCTCCGAACCCAGGTGCGCGGCGAGCAGGTCGAGTGCGCCCGGATCGGGCGCGGCGTCCGCGGCATCCGCCGCCCGGAGCGTCTGCAGGATCCCGGCCACCTCGTCGAGCGGACGGAACCCCGAGAGCGCGTCGAACGTCTCGCTCACCGCGACGATGAGCTCGGGCTTGTGGAACTCGTCGCGGTAGTTGCGGTCGTAGGCCGAGACCGGCACGCCGTCGGCCTCCTCGCGCGCGAAGCCCGCGCGGGCCTGCTCGGGCGTCGGGTGGGCCTGCAGCGACAGCGGCTCCGCCGCGGCGAGCAGCTTCAGGAGGAAGGGCAGTCGCGCGCCGTGCCGGGCGAGCCGGGCACCGAGGGCCTGCTCGGGTGCGGCGGCGATCCACTCGGCGAGGTCGGCGTGGCCCACGGATGCCTCGTCCACGACGACCGCCGGTGAGCCCGCGTGCGCGCCCAGCCAGAGCTCCGCCTCGGGCGCGCCCGACGGGGCCACGCCCCGGAAATCGGCGATCGCGCTCGTCGACCCCCAGGCGTAGTCGCGCGGAGTGTTGGCGATCGTCACAAACATGCTCGGTGGTCCCTTCGCGGAGTTTGGCTCCAAACTACCAACGGCTTCGGGCGCCGCCGGCCCGGTCCTAGGCTCGACGGGCCACCCACGACGCATTGTGCATTGGAGCAGTCATGACGTTCGAGCCGCTCGCGAGCGACTTCTACTCGTACGAGTCCCTTCTCAGTGACCAGGAGAAGGAGGCGATCGCCAGGCTCCGAGCCTGGCTCGATTCCGACGTGCGACCGATCGTCGCGGACTACTGGGATCGCGCCGAGTTCCCCATGCAGGTCGTGAAGCCACTCGCCGAGCTCGGTGCGTTCTCCTTCAGCTGGGAGGAGACCCGGCCCTTCGAGAACTCCGCGGTCTTCCGCGGCTTCGTCGCGATGGAGCTCGCCCGCGTCGACCCGTCGGTCGCGACCTTCGCGGGTGTGCAGAACGGCCTCGCCACCGGCTCGATCAGCGTGTGCGGCTCCCCCGGGCAGCGCGCGCAGTGGATCCCGAAGCTCGCGAGCGGCGAGGTCATCGGCGCGTTCGGGCTCACCGAGCCGCTCTCGGGCTCCGACTCCGCGCAGGGGCTCCGCACGACCGCGACACGCGACGGCGACTCGTGGATCCTGAACGGATCGAAGCGCTGGATCGGCAACGCCACCTTCTCCGACATCACCGTGATCTGGGCGAAGGACGTCGAGGACGGGCAGGTCAAGGGCTTCATCGTTCCCACCGACACGCCGGGCTACACCGCGACGAAGATCGAGGGCAAGGTCAGCCTCCGCGCCGTGCAGAACGCGGACATCACGCTCGACCACGTCGTGGTGCCCGAGTCGCTCCGCCTGCAGAACGCCAACTCCTTCCGCGACACCGCGAAGGTGCTCCGGCTCACCCGCGCCGAGGTGGCCTGGGCCGCCGTCGGCACGGCGGTCGGCGCCTACGAGGCCGCCGTGAAGTACGCGGGCGAGCGGGTGCAGTTCGGCAGGACCATCGGCTCCCACCAGCTCATCCAGGACCTCCTCGTGAAGTGCCTCGGCAACATCACGGCGTCGCTCGGCATGGTCGTGCGCGTCTCGGAGATGCTGGACCGCGGCGAGCAGCGCGACGAGCACTCGGCGCTCGCGAAGGCGTATACGACGGCGCGCATGCGCGAGACGGTCGCCTGGGCCCGTGAGGCCGTGGGCGGCAACGGCATCGTGCTCGAGTACGACGTCGCCCGCTTCTTCGCCGACGCCGAGGCGCTCTACTCCTACGAGGGCACCCGCGAGATGAACACCCTCATCGTCGGCCGCGCGATCACGGGCACGGCCGCGTTCGTCTGATCCGCGATGCCGCGATGACGGATGCCGCGAGCCCGCGTTCGGCACGCGGCATCCGTCATCTGCTCGCAATGCCCCGCGCGATAGCCTTGGACCCATGACCACCGGCCGACGTCGCACCCTCATCGGCGCGTACGCGACGTTCGCCCTCTTCACGGTGCTCGCCGGCCAGTTCTGGCGCAACCTGCTCGGCTGGTGGGGCTTCGCCGCGGTCGCGCTCGTGGTCATCGGCGGCGCGATCGCCCTCCTCGTCGGCGAGCGCCCGAGCTGGCGCTGGCGGCGCGTGCCGAAGTCGACCATCGCGTTCCTCCTCATCGCGGTGCTGTCGATCGCGTGGTCGTACTACCCAGGCGCCAGCGCGCTCGGCGTCACGATCACCCTCGTGACCACGCTGGTGGCCGTCGCCCTGGTGCTCTGCCTCACCTGGGACCGCTTCGTCCGGGCACTCGGGGGCGCCATCAAGTGGGTCCTCGGGCTGTCGATCGTGTTCGAGCTCTGGGTCGCGATCTTCGTGCGCGAGCCCGTGCTGCCGAACTTCCCCGACTTCGACCCCGACGCGGGCAAGCTGCCCATGGCCTTCTACTGGTCGCGTGGACTGCTGTTCGACGGCGGTCCCATCGAAGGCATCGTCGCGAGTCGCAACATCCTCGGCATGGTCGCGCTGCTCGGGCTGATCGTGTTCGGCGCCCTGCTGGCCGCAGGCAGCATCCGGCGGGCGCAGGGCATCGGGTGGCTGGTCGTGTCGGGGGGCGTCCTGCTCCTCACCCGCTCGGCGACGGTCATCCTCGTGGCCGTCCTCGTGCTCGCGGCGCTCGGTTTCGCTGTGTGGGCTCGGCGGGTGGGACCCGATCGTCGCAGAGGGGTGTACTGGGCCGCGGCCGGCGCGCTCGTGGCATCCGTCGGCCTGCTCGTGGTCTTCTGGAACGCGCTGCTCGAGCTGTTCGGCAAGAGCGAGGACCTCACCGGCCGCTTCGACATCTGGAACGCGGTGATCGGCCTTGCCGCGCAGCGACCTTGGTTCGGCTGGGGCTGGGTCGGCTACTGGGTGCCGTGGGTGGAGCCGTTCGACGGGCTGGCGGTGCGCAACGGCGTCGAGTACCTGCAGGCGCACAATGCGTGGCTCGACGTGTGGCTGCAACTCGGCATCGTCGGGGTGATCGCCTTCGCCTCGATCGTGATCGGTGCACTGTGGCGTTCGTGGTTCCTGGCGGTGGATCGACCGCGCGACGAGACCGGACGACTCCTCCCCCACACCGCGGCGTCCTTCGTGCCCCTCCTCCTGCTCGTCGCGCTCATCGGCCAGAGCCTCGCGGAGAGCCGGCTCCTCATCGAGGGCGGCTGGGTGCTCCTCATCGCGATCGCCTGGTCGACGAAGCAGCGGCAGTGGGACCCCGAGCCGATCCCCGCCGCTCCCCCGCCCGTCCGCGCCTCCCGGATGCCGCCGCCCGAGGTGGCTCGATGACGGATGCCGCCGGCGGTGCGCATCTCGCGCGCGCCCTGCGGGAGTTCGCCGGTTCCGCCAGGTTCGCCCAAGCCCTCACCCTGCTCGTCGTCGGCTTCGCCTTCACCACGCACGCCGTGCGCAGTCTCATCGGCTGGCCGGGTCTCCTCGCCGCGCTCGGCGGCCTGCTCGCGCTCTGCGCCCTGTCGCTCGTCGCCCGCTGGCGCGCCGTCGAGTGGTACGGCATCCTCCCCATCACGATCCTCGTGTTCGTCGGGTGGTGTGCGGCATCCGTGCTCTGGAGCGGGCCCGGCGCCAACGCGCCTGCGGCGACCGCGCTGCGCGTGGCCTACCTCATCGCCTTCGCCTTCCTCGGGGTGTACGTGGCGCTCATGCGCGACACCATCCAGATCGTGCGGGCGTTCGGCGACGTCATGCGGATGCTCCTCGCCGTGTCGATCGGGTTGGAGGTGCTGTCCGGCATCCTGCTCGACGTGCCCATCCGCATCCTCGGGATCCAGGGCGACCTCGCCCGCCTCGGACCGATCCAGGGCCTCTTCGGATCCCGGAACCTGCTCGGCTTCGTCGCACTCATCGCGCTGCTCACCTTCGTCGTCGAATGGCGCACGAAGATCATCACGCGGGGCAAGGCCGTCGCGTCGATCGTGCTCGCCGCCTTCTGCATCGTGTTCGCCGGGTCTCCCACCACCTGGATCGCGCTCGGTGCGGCCGGCGTGGCTACGGCGGCGCTCTACGGGCTGCGACGCGCGGCGCCGGCGACCCGCTGGCGCTGGCAGATCGCCCTGCTCGTCGCCGGGATCGCGGCGCTCGTCACGGCGTGGATCCTCAGGATCCGGATCATCGAGCTGCTCGACGCGCGGGCCGAATTCGACGTCCGGCTCGACGTCTGGCGCGAGCTCTCCCGATACCTCAGCCTCAACCCGCTCCAGGGTTGGGGGTGGGTGGGCTCCTGGAGGGAGACCGCACCGTACTCGTGGATCGAGCTCGCGACGGGCCGCCCGCACGGATCGGCGCTCAGCGCGTATGTCGACGTGTACTTCCAGGTCGGCGTGATCGGCCTGCTGCTCTTCGTCGGACTGGTCGGCGTGGCCCTCGTGCGCGCCTGGCTCCTCGCCTCGACCCGCAGGAGCGTCGTGTACGTGTGGCCCGCCCTCATGCTCGTCGTCATCGCGGTGACGAGCTTCGCCGAGAGCTTCGCCCTCGGCGAGGGCGGCTGGCTGCTCYTCGTCGTCTGTGCGGTCAAGTCTGCCAGGGACATGAGTTGGCGGGATGCCCTCGCGGCGGGGCGTCCGCCGGCGCCGAGCTTCGAGCGACGGGATCATCCCCCGCTCGGCGGGCCGGACTGGAGTTAGGGCTGGCGCGCGGTGAGCACGAACACGGCGGATTCCCCCGATCCGGGCCGGAGCAACATCCGGCCCGAGAGGAATTGAGCGGCCATCGGCAACGAGTACCATAGGCGGTCCAACACCCATGGAAGTCTTGAGTAGGGATTGTTCCAGAGTCCGTCGCTGGATTCGCGCACGATGTCGAATCCTTCCCCTTCGAAGAAGACCTTCCATTGCGCGTGCGTCTTCAGGTTGACATGCGTGGCATCCGTGTACGCGTTCCAGCGCGCCTGGTGAAGCTTACGTGCGGCTCCTCCAAGATCCGGCGTGACAATCAGCCACCTGGCATTCGCTGTCGTGCTCGACCGAACCGCCTTGAGCAATTCCCGCAGCGGCGCGTCGTCGATATGTTCGACGACGTGGATGATCGTCACGCGAGCGTATGTATTGCGGTCCAGGTCGTTCGGGTCCGTATACACGGTGCTGAAGGGTGACGTTTCCCGCGCGATCCCCGCGGAGAACCGGGACGGCTCCAGACCGTCGGCCAGGGACTGATTGGAAAGCCGCCGCAGCAGGAATCCCGTGCCACACCCGACATCGAGAAGTGGTCCGTTTCCGAGATATCTCCGGGCGAGCGCGCCGTACCACCGAAGCGCAGGACGGTCTCCAAGTTGACCATTCGCCTGGTAGTACTCGCGCCCGAAGGTGGGAGTTTCACTCACCCGCTCATGTTAGCCAGACAGAATCCCAGTCTCCGAGCGGGTGGACACGAGACGCACTCGCGAGCGCACGTGCGATGGCTGAGGATCCGCGTCCGCTCGGACCCCGTCAGGCGCTGCGGGTGCGCTCGAGCACACCGACATTCAGGTCGTGGAGCAGGTCGTCGAGGATCACGATCGTGTGCTCCCATCCGCGGACCTCGATGCAGGCGACCCCCAGAGCTTTCACCGGATAGTCGTTCCCGTTCTCGTCGAGGCGGTCTCCGATGAACAACATGTCGTCGAGTGCGAGGTCGGCGACCTCCGCGAGTCGCTTCATTCCGTACGCCTTGTCGATGCCGCGTCGGGTGATGTCGATCGAGGTCGACCCCCCGGACCTCACCTCCAAGTCGAGTAGCTCAGCCTGCACAGCGTCACGGAGGGCATTCTTCTTCTCGCCGGTCGGATCCCAAGCAGTCTTCGCAGCCACCGGCGCCGCTTGGCCGAGCGCGGAGAAGGTCACTTGGGATCCGCGATCCTCGAGGATCGGCCCCCAAGTCTCGGACTCCCAATACCCAAGCGCCTTGGCCTTCGCCTCCACGACTGCGAGTGCGCGCTGCCGCTCCTCCTCGGAGAGGTTCTGTGCATAGACCTGCGTCCACTCGCCATGGGTGAAACGGAAGTACTGGGTCCCGCACGTCGGCATGAGGTGGAGTCGTTCGAGCTGTGCATCCGTTGCCTCGCCCAATCGATCGATCACCTGGGAACGGAACTGTCCGATCTGCCCTCCGGAAATGACACATACCTCGACCTGATCGAGCAGGCGGATCAGGTGCTCGGCCATCTCGGGCTCGAGCGGAGACTTCGACGGTGCCAGCGTGTCGTCGAGGTCGAAAGCAATGAGGCGGGGCGTGGGGGTCACGAATGAAGCTCTTTCGGTTGGATGAAGGAAAGGGGCGACAGGTCCCGAGGACAACGAGGACGCCGTGGTTCAGGAGGGGTACGCAGTACCCGACGTTGCATACTACGCGAAGCGAGCCGGCAACTCGAACCCGGACGAGTCACTCGCCGAAGGTGCGTCGCAACGCGACGATCCCCTCCTCCGTGTCTCCGTCGTAGACGATGCGGCCGTGGGACAAGACGACGACCCTGTCGCACAGATCCTGGATCTGGCCCGCGCTGTGCGAGACAAACACGATCGTGCGCCCGTCTTGCTGGAACTCACGGATCTTCGCCATGCATTTGGCCTGGAACGGCTCATCGCCCACTGCCAGCACCTCGTCGACGAGAAGGATGTCGGGGTCTACGTGGACCGCGATCGCGAACGCGAGACGCACATACATGCCCGACGAGTAGAACTTCACCTGTGTATCGATGAAGTCTCCGATCTCCGAGAACTCGACAATGGAATCGAAGTACTCGGAGGTCTGCTTCTGGCTGAGGCCGAGAATCGACCCGTTTAAGTAGACGTTCTCGCGGCCCGTGAGATCGGGATGGAACCCAGCGCCGAGCTCGAGGAGCGCGGCCACGCGACCTCGTCTCTCGACGAACCCGCTGTCCGTTTGGATGATGCCCCCGATCACCTTCAGCAGGGTGCTCTTGCCCGATCCGTTCGCACCGACGAGCCCGACGCTTGATCCCGCCGTGATCTCGAACCCGATCTCGCGTAGGGCCCAGAAGTCGCTGCGATGCCGTTGGGATCGCCCGAAGTTGACGATCCTCTCCTTCAGCGCCTTGTCCTTCCGAAGGGTGAAACGCTTGGAGACATCCTCAGCCCTGATGACGACGGGGGGGTTGTCGATGTTCGGACGGAGTGCAGTAGCCACTAGATCTCCTGGGCGAAGTTGCCCTGCAACTTCTGGAACACGCGCTGGCAGAGGACCAGAACAATGGCGCCGATACCGAACATGATCGCGATTCGAAGATCGAGGTCGGGCGGCCACGGCTGTGGAGGGATCGGATTTCCATCGATGACACTCTCGGTGGACCCCGCAACCCACATTCCCTTCTGGAAAGCGAGCACGGCAATGGTGACGGGATTCGCCAAGTACAGATCGGTCAACCAGGGAATCCCGCTTCGGACGGCGGCATCGACGACGAACGACCAGGCATAGACGATGGGAGATGCCCAGAAGAGGATCAGCATCGCGACTTCCACCAGGTATTGCACGTCACGCAGGTACACGTTGACCGCAGAAAGCAGAAGCCCGAGTGCGATGCCCCACACGAGCACGATGCCCACGCCGGCGGGTACGTACAGGAGCTCCCAGCCGAACGGCACCTTTCCCAGAACGATCGTCGCCGCAACCAGCACGATGAACTGCACGACGAAGTTGAACAGCGCCGACCCCGTTGCCGCGAGGGGGAATATCTCTCGTGGCAGCCGAACTTTCTTGATCAACCCGGCGTTGCCGATGATCGATGTCGTTCCGCCGGTGACGATCTCGCTATAGAGACCCCAGATGGTGAGACCGGTGAATACGAAGATGGCAAAGTCCGGCACGCCTCGAGCCGCACCGAGGAACTGGCCGATGGCGACGTAATAGATGACGAGCATCGTGAGGGGACGGATGAGGCTCCAAAGGAAGCCGAGACTGCTGTCCTTGTATCGGGCCTTGAGTTCCCGTCGGACGAGCAGGCCCAAAAGCTCGCGATACGCGCCGATCTCGCGTAGCGAAAGTACGAATCCCCGGAAGCTCGACGACGACGTTGCCGATGCCCGTTCGAAGGGCAATCCTCGCAGCCGATCAGCCCGCTGTTGCGCTTCGGTGCTCATGCGTCTCCGTCTTCGCGTGGGGCGGTGTTCGAGTCCAAGCCGATCGACGACTCATCGAAGCCGTTCATCGCCAGCCACAGCTCCTCGGCGTAGTCCGCCCAGCCACGCCGCGGCCTGGCGGCCGCCTCCACCCTCAGCCGAGTACGAATCGCCTCGTCGAAGAGAGCCTCTTCGAGACCACGGGCAACGTCCTCATCGCGTCGTGAGTTCACGAGAACGGCCCCGCCCAGCTCCGCGATCTCCTTCATGCTGCCGAAGTCCGACGTCACCACCGGCGTGCCGACGGCGAGGGATTCCGCGACCGGGAGGCCGAATCCTTCGTTGAACGAAGGGAAGATGGTTGCCCGCGCAATCCGATATCCGCCCCAGAGGATGTCATCTGAGATCGCTGTGACGGCCTTGATCGGTCGTCCTCGCTGCACGAGCTGCTCGACTTGGACGACGAACTCCTCGCTGCCCCACGAGTTGCCGCCCACGAAAGCGAGGGAGAACAGTCGGCCTTGACGCCAGAGTTCTTCCGCTGCCGCGATGACGGCCAGGTGGTTCTTACGCGGTTCATGACTGCCCACGCAGAAGAGCAGAGGCAGGTCCTCATCGGCGAGCAAGACGTCACGTGCACGTTCCAGACCCTGCTGGTCTACCTCACCCACGTCCGAAGGCAGCACGACGGATGTCACACGCGGGCCCGCAATGTTCGCACCCTCGAGCATCTGAGCCCATCCTCGGTACTCATTCGCGGCCGCCTCCGAAATGGTCACCACTCGATCGAATCGAGCGACGGCCGCGAGGGTCTTCCCGAACGCTCCGCCCATTCCGATGCCAACCGTCTCTGCGGAAGTCAACGGCACGCAGTCGAAACCGATCACCGCCGTCGCGTTCCGGGAGAACTCAGCGAACGAGAGCAATCGGGATGTCCGTTCCTCCTCGATGGCGAGCTCCGGCAGGAGGTACGTCGAACGCCACGGCACCAGCACCTCATGCGCGGTGCGCGCGGCCGCAGCTGCACCTTTGTCAGTCCCGTGCACCGCATTGTTGCGCTCGCGCTCAGTGAGCGGACGGAGGGCATCGAGCCCTGACGTCCATCCAGTCAGCACGACGTCGTGCTGAGCGGTCCAGTGCGGCAGCGTCATCCTCACGACCCGCTGGATACCGGTTGCCAGCCCCGTTCGCGCCGTGTGATGCACGTCCACGATCACTGCATCCTGTGCCACCCGAACCGCCGGTGCCGACCACGGCCGAAGGGCGATACGGCGACGAGCGGACTTCACGACCGAGGACAGCGCGGAATCCGCGCCGTCGAGCACCATCGACCGCCGGAGATCGATCACGGCCTGTCGTTCGGGGAAGGCCGCCGTCACGACAGCAAGCACGAGCCATGCGACCTCGCCACTGGGCCGTCCGATCGCAGCGGCGATGCGGGATACGAGTTCGGACGTCGAGCCGCCTGCCGGAGCATCCGGCGACAGCGTGGTCAGCAGTGTGCGGAGTCGCTGGCCGATGATGTCACGCTTCATGGTTCACCTCATTCAGCGGTACGACGAGGCCATCCCACAACTTTCGGGCGTAGTCATCCCAGCTGTCGTCCGCACGTGCGGCGATCTCCTTGCGAAGCACGTCCAATCGGAGGTCATCCGTGAGCAGCGAGCGCATGGCGTCCACGATCTGTTCGTCATCGCGCGGGTCGACCAGCACACAACCCCCGGCTGCCGCGATCTCGGCGGTGCTTCCGTAGTTGCTTGTGATAACCGGAGTGTCGTAGCTCAGCGATTCAGCGACCGGAAGGCCGTAACCCTCATGCAGCGAGGGGAACACCGAGAAGCGGGCATGGCTGTATGCGTCGAGCAACACGGCGTCATTGACGCCACGAAGCACCGTGATGCTGCGCCCGGCTCGCCGAAGGCGCCGGATACGGCGGTCGAAGTCCCGTGTATAGAGCAGGCTTCCGCCGCCGATGAAGGTCATGTTGAAAGAGAGACCCTCACGCCAGAGCACCTCCGCCGCATACAGCACTGACAGCTGATTCTTGCGAGGTTCCTGGCTACCAACGCAGAGGACGACAGCCTCATCCGAGGTGGCGGCGCGGATGATGGGATGATCCGGGGCGTCGACCGGAAGGACGATCGAAATGGTTTCGGGCATCGGCAGGCCTTGAGTGGAGAGCGTGGCACCGAAGCCCGCGAACTCCTTCGTGGCGGCATTGCTGATGCCGGCCACGCGTTTCGCGTGCTTGACGACCGTTAGGTATCGGACGAACCGCTCGGTCTCGAGCGCCGGCAACATGTCAGCGCTGACGACTGGAATCGCGTCATACCCGATCAGGCCCACGCGGTTCCCCGACAGCTCGGCGAGGGCGGCGAGCGGATCGACGAGTGCCGATTGAGGTACCTCCGGCAGGATCACCGTGCTGTCGACGGGCACTACCACCCGATATCGCGGCGGGTCGGTTGGCCGACGATCGGGTTCCGGCTCGACGTACCGGTTCCAGGCGACGACGCGATCGCGTTCGAGTGCGGACATGGTGCGCATGGCACCGCCACCGGCTGTCCAGGCAACGAGATGGATGTCCCTCGACTCCACCCATCGGGACATGGTCTGCCGGACGACGCGCTGGATACCCGTGTTGTGCACGTGGTTTGCGCAGAAGTCCACGTCGACCACCACCCCGCGTGCCACCACCTCGATCTCGAGGTCGAGCGTCTCGAACCGCGCGGCGTCGTCGAAACACGCCTCGAGCAACGTCGCCGTTGCCATCGAAGCCTCGGCGAGCGCGAGCGAACGGCGGACCATGTGCACTCGCGCGGCGTTCGGGAACGTGGCGGTCAAGGCGACGATGAGCATCCAGACGAACCGCTCGTCACCGCTGGCTCGAACGTCCCGCGCGACCGCATCCAAGAGCGCGGCGGCCCCGCGGTCCGCGAGGACCGTACCGGCGTCGATCCCGGGTGACATGTAGGGAGCGAGCGCGAGAAGGCGCTGCTCGAGCGCGGTTTCGATGGTGCCGATCGCGGAGGCGGTAGTCTCCGTCGCGGCGACGGCGCTCAGCGCCGCCTACCGAGGTATCGACGCCGAAGATCGGCCACGGCGAGCTGCGAGGTCTTCATCACGCCGACTTCCGCTACCTTGAGCTGCAGGAAGCGGGCAACACGCAGGGGCCTCGTGACCCGCCATGAGAGCGTCTTCTGCATGTCGCGGACGAGACGCCCCTCATCGCGTACCGCCTTGATCCATGTACGAAGGTCCTCACCCGCGCGCCGGTCGAGCTCACCCTGCAGGCGGCGGACCTCTGCTTCGAGCTCGATGACATGGCGCTCGTCGCCCGCTCCGGGCGCAGACCCGTGGCCGGGTTCATCGTTCGTTTCGGGCATTGCTCAAGTATATGGTCCGCTCGCTGGGCGAAACCGACACGGGTCACCGCGCTGTGGGACGCCGACTCGTCATTCGAGCCCTGAACGCCAAGCCGATCCCGAGGACCGCCCGCAACGGTGCGTTGCGGGCACCGGGGTAGCGCTTCGACAGAAAGCGGCGCGCGCTCTGGTGATGCGCCCTCACCATGGCATCCGGCCGGGATGCAGTGGAATGCCCTCCGAGGTGTTCGGCCGTTGCGGCCGGAACGTAGACATTGGAATATCCGAGACGCCCGATCCGGTACCCCAGGTCGACGTCTTCGAAATACATGAAGTAGCCGTCGTCGAAGCCGCCGATCGCATCGAACACAGTGCGGCGCACGAGGACGCAGGAACCGGAGAGCCATCCGGCCAATCTCGGGACGGAAGTGGGCCGGTGATGGTGATACTGACGAGTCCACGGATTCGTCGGCCAGAGGTTCGCGAAGAGCGCATGCCCGATGCCGTTCCCGATTGACGGGATCGCGCGTGCCGAGGGATAGACCGACCCGTCAGGGTTGATGATGGCAGGGCCCACTGCCCCGATCCTCGGGTAGGAATCCGCGACCTCCAGGAGGCGGTCCAGTGCGCCGATCCCGAGGACGACATCGGGATTGCTGACGAGAATCCATTCCACGCCTGGCGGCACGGCGAGGACGCCACGGTTGATGGCCCCGCCGTATCCCGGGTTGTCGGGTGCGGCCAGGTAGCGCGCGCCCCTCTGTCGGCTCTCTCGGGCGATGGCATCATCGTCGGGCTTGTTGTCGACGACGACCGATACGGCGGGCTCCTCGGTCGATCGGGCGATCGAGTCGAGGAAGGCGGGAAGAACGGATCCGGATGCGTAGCTCACGGTGATGACCGCCACCCTCGAGGTTGGATGGCCCACCGAGTCTGCAGCGTCCAACCCGTCGTGACCGTTGCCCATTTCGCCAAGTCTAGGCGGCAACGACGACGGTACGGTCATACTGCGCCCACGTCTCGGACGGCCTCCCCATGCTCCGCGACGGGGCTTCGATAATCGACCTCGATGAACCGCCCCCGTTCGACGGCGAACGACGTGACACTCGAGAGGGCGCACCGCCGTCGTCTCGGGTCGTGGAAGGAGGCGAGACCCCGACCACTCCGACTCGCCAGCCAGATGGGCAGCTGGTGACTCACGATGACGATGTCGCCGTCGCCCGGCCGCTCCCACGCGCTCCACATCGAATCGTGCATCCGCCCGAGAACTTCGACGTAGGGCTCACCCCAACTCGGCCGAAACGGATTGACGAGATATAGCCACGCCTTCGGCTTGGTCAGGAGTGAGAGGCTCATCTCGTACTGGCCGCCCTCGAGCCGACTCGAGGCCTCGATCAAGCGCTCGTCGGTCTCGACCTCGCGTCCTGCCCCGACGGCGATAGGGGTAGCCGACTCGACTGCACGCTCGAGCGGCGACGAGAGTACCACGTCGATCGGTCGGCCGGACCCGATCAAGAGGTCGGCCGCGAGCTGCGCCGTATGGCGCCCATGCGCAGAAAGGGAGAATCCACTCAGGCGCCCATAGAGGACGCCTCCGGGATTCTCGACCTCGCCGTGGCGCACGAGATGAATGTGTCGAGTCAATTGCCGCCGCTCCTCGTTCAAAGACCCGTGCAAGCATACGCATCGTGGGGAGCGTGCGCGAAACACCGATTCCCCCGTGGCGCGCTCCGCAAAATTTGCGCCCCCCGTGATAGGAAGGTGCCAGCGGCCGGGGGGCCTGGTGCGGAGGAGGCTGAATGTCGGCGAATCGACGTCCGGGCGGAGCACGGTCGATCTGGATGACTGCCTCGATCGCGTTGGTCGCGGCATTCTTGCTACCGCTGCCCACCGTCGGGGAGGAGGCCGCGACGGCCGCCGACTCGGCGACGTTCGACCCCGGCAACATCATCAGCGACGCCACATTCTTCAACGGATCAGCCATGACTGCCGCGCAAGTGCAGTCGTTCCTGAACCAGCAGGTCGTGAACTGCGTCGGAGCGAATGGTCAGCCCTGCCTCAAGGACTTTCGACAAGCCACGCCGACGCGAGCGGGCTCCTCGTATTGCGCTGAGTACGCCGGCTCGCCCAACGAGAGCGCCGCAGAGATCATCGCGCGGGTCGGGGCAGCATGCCGCATCAATCCGCAGGTGCTTCTGGTGACGCTGCAGAAGGAGCGGGGCCTGATTACGAAGGCATCCCCGACATCCGGCGACTACCAGATCGCCATGGGCTACGCCTGTCCCGACACGGCACCCTGCGACGCGGAGTATTTCGGGTTCTTCAACCAGGTCTACAACGCGGCTCGACAGTTCCAGCGGTACACGCAGAGCCCCGGCTCCTGGAATTACCAGGCCGGCCGCGAGAACGTGATTCAGTTCCACCCGAACAGCGCTTGTGGAGCGAGCCGCGTCTATATCAGGAACCAGGCCACGGCGAATCTCTACATCTACACCCCGTACCAGCCGAACGCCGCGGCCATGGCGAACCTCTACGGCACGGGCGACGGCTGCTCCTCGTACGGAAACCGGAACTTCTGGCGTTACTTCTCCGACTGGTTCGGAAACCCGGGAAACTGGCTCCAGTCCCCGTCCTTCGAGGGCGGCTCATTCACCGGATGGGGTGCAAGCAATGGATTCGTGAACCAGGCTGTCTACCGCGACGCGCAAGCCCAGGACGGGAACTGGTTCGCCGCGACGAACACGCCCGCCATAGGCCGAGCGCTGACGCAGGACGTGTACCGGACCACGAACGTCGGTGAGGAGGCCACCGCCTCGCTATGGCTCCGCTCGAGCGACGGCCGGCCATTCTCCGTGATCGTCGCACTGTGGGGCTTGTTGGGCGGATCGACTGAAATGAGAAAGGTCGAGCTCACCGTCGGATCGACCTGGCAGCGCGTCGACGTCCGACTGCCGGTCCGCGACTCCGTCCATACGGTCATGCGACTCGACATCTACCTGATGTCGACCGACGGAACCCTGTGGATCGACAACACCTTGATGTCGTTCGGGCAGGCGCCACCCGACCAGAACCTGCTTCGCGTGCCGTCTTTCGAGGGATCGTTCGCCGCCTGGGAGCCTGGAAACGGGTTCATCAACCGCCAGATCTACCACGCACCGGAGATCGCTCATGACGGTGAATGGTTCGCGGCGTCGAACACTCCCGTCGCCGGACGCTCGTTCTCGCAATCGGTGGCGATTGCCCGAAGTGCCGACACGAGGTACACCTTCTCCATCTGGCTTCGGAATGAGTACGTCGGCGCGCGGATGGAGGGAGCGGTCGTCCTCTGGGGCCTCGGTGGCACGCGCTTGATCAATGCCGTCGCGAGTTTCTCGGTCGCGGGCGAATGGACGGAAGTGACGGTGAACCTCGACACGGTCGACGCGATGCCGAGCGTCCTGAAGGCGGAGMTCTACATGCATACCGTCGGCCAGACGCTCTGGCTCGATGACGCTCAGCTCGCTCGGAATCTGCTGTCGTCGGGATCCTTTGAGAGCGGCTCGCTCGACGGATGGAAGCTCGGTGCATCGGACATGAACGTGGCGATCTACCGCGCCTCGGTCCCAGGTGACGCCGCCCACCGCGACCGTTACCTCGCCTCGAACGTCCGGCGGGCCGGCGACTCCCTTTACCAAGACGTCGCATTCCGGACGTCCGTGGGCGATACCTTCACTGCGGAGATGTGGGTCAAGGGCAGCGGGCATTCAGGAGCGCTCGCCGTGTGGGCGCTCGGCGGCGCAGCGACCGAGGGCACGAGTGTCGGTTTCAGTACGACGGGGACGTGGCAACGAGTCCGCGTCGAGTTGCCGATCACCGTGGCGGATCACACTGTCCTTCGATTCCAGGTGTACGAGAACACCCCCGGTGTCGACGTCTTGATCGATGGGGCGCAGCTGTACTGAGGCGATGAGCGCCCGGCGACGTCTCGCGATCAGTCCGCGGGGACCTCCCACACGTGCACGCCGTCAACCACCTCGGACGCACTGCCGAGAGAAGCCTCGGCGATCTCCATCCACGCCTCCTCACCGGCATCCACGATCACGAGATCGACGCCGGTTCGTTGAAGGTACGGAAGCAGGGTGTTCTCCCAGTCGAACTCCAGATCGCGTTCCCAGAGCGCGCTCGCGACCGGGTCGTCGAGAGCGTCGGGCCGATTGGCGCCACCGCCGTTGCCTGTCGGCATGACGAATGAGAAGTCGAGCTCGTCCATCCAGCGCATCCCGGGACCGTATTGACCGGGCSGGAGGACGAGCACACTCTCACCCTCGGTCACGACATCATCCAGGTCCTCCTCGGCGAACTCCGAGACCGGCGCGGGCGTTGGAAAGGCGAGTGTCGAGAGGCTGGGGACCATGAGCACGAACGAAGCTGCAACGAGCACACCGGTGATCCAGCCTCGGACGACCTTCCGCGCAATCGCATCCGCGACCAGGACGCACGCGGCCATGAAGACGAACAACGAGAAGCGTCCGGGTAGTGCATGGTCGAGGCCCGGCACCTGCGTCGCCAACGACCACGGCATCCAGGCTGTGTTGACACCCGAGATCGTGAGCAATGGGCCGAAGCTCAGGATGAGGGCGACCAGACCGAAGGCAGCCACTGCGCCAGAGAACCGCGACCGGGTTGCGAATGCGTAGATCGCAAGGAAGAGGATGAGTGGCGCACCGAGGAAGGCCGTGTTCTCCGCATCGTTCGAGAGCCAGCTCTGCCGGACGCCATCGAAGACCGCCCCCCCGAACTCCACCATCCGGGTGGGAACCACGAGATTCGTGAGCTCCGTGCTGTAGAGGTTCGGCGGGTTGCCGACCTCGACCGGAACGCCGACGCGCAGGGCTGCGATCACGACGGGAAGCAACAGCACTGCACCGATCGCCGCTCCCGCGGCGAGCCAGAGCAGCGACCGGGCCGCGCGAACGCGAGTGGGCGCACCGGTGAAGCAGATCGTGACGACGACGGCGATCACGATGAAGATCGTGTGCGTCACGAGGATCTCAGTCGACGCGCCCCCCGTGAACGCAACGAGCACGGCGGTCCACGCCACCAGCCAGCCGGGGCGGAGCCGGCCCTTGACGTAGCGGACGACGAGATACCCGATCATCGGGGTCGCGAAGATCCACATCAGGTTCATGTGCCCCTGCGCATGGCCCACGAAGTACGGCGCGACGACCATCAGGAGTCCGGCCGTCATGGCGCCGACGATGGAACCGGTCAATTCTCTGGCGAGAAGGTACACGGCGGTCGCTGCCAACCAGATCGCCAGGAGGAAGGCCACGTTGTATGCAGCCGTGCCTCCGAAGAGCAGCGTGACCGGGGCCACGAGCAGCGACACCGAAGGGATCGAGATCGCGTTGCCGAGTTCCAATCCGTCGGGCGCGTAGAGGTTGGGCGTATGGAAGGGATCCATCAGGTTCGTGATCGCGTGCACGTTCCATGAGAGATAGAAGGCGAACGACTCCGAGTCGCCAGGGTTCGAAAGCCGGGCATGTGCGAAGTCCCCGAGCACGGGACGGGCCCAGACCGCCGTGACGGCGATGGCGAATACAAGCATCGGCCACAGGTGGCTCGTCGGTGCGATGACTCGCTTCGCGATGCGCGTCGCGCGAACGCTCACCGTGGGGCGGTCCTCTGGCTCGTCCTGCTCCACGGGTGCCTCGAGTTGGAGCGATCCCGCACTCATTGTCCCACCACCTGATCGAACAGCCGGCGATATTCCCCGACGGTCTTCTCCAGGGAGTACCGCTCGTTGGTCTCGGCTGCACCGTTGGCGCCATCGAGGGGTCGTTCGGAAATCCCGCGGAGCGCCGAGGTGACGGACGGCGCACTGAACGGCTCGACGATCGCGCCGAAGCCGGTGCTGCTGACAGGGGTGCGCACGCCGGGGATGTCGGATGCGATGGGCGCGACGCCCACACGCATCGCCTCCACCTGCACGATCCCGAACGCCTCGAACGAGTTCACCGATGGTAAGGCGAAGGCATCCAAGGAGGCGTAGAAATCTGCGAGTCGATCCTCGGCGATGAACCCGAGGAGTCGGATGCGGCTGTCGTCGCCGATGTGCGCATGCACCCGGTCGATCACGCTTCCTCCCGCGACGTCGTAGCCGCCTCCGATGAGGAGGCGTGCATCAGGGTCGTCGAGGTCACGGAATCCGTCGATGAGGTACTCGAGTCCCTTCTCGGCCACGATCCTTCCGAGGAAACCGACGTGGAGACCGCTCGTCTCGCGGAATGCAGGAGCACCCCCGTTCCGCAATCGTGTCGGGGGCGAGATCGGGACGGTGCGCGAATCCTGCATGAGCCGTGCAAGCCGGGAGTGGTCGGCGTAGTCGCGGCTCGACGGGACGATGGCCGCGCTGTGCTTCATGGCGAGTGCGACCGAGCGGTCCATCACCGCCGTCTGGATCGAGTTCAGGACGCCGGGCGGCAGAGCGATGTCGCACTGGTAGGTGGTGACGATGGGCGTCTTCTTCGACAGGCGCTGTGCGATCAGGCCGCTCTCGATCATCGGAAGGTGGAGGTTGACGACATCGGCGCGAGCGCCCGCCTCCACCACCGTACCGACGAAGGAGGGGCTGATGAGCCCCTTGCCGATCCGCGCGACGACATCGGTGCGAAGGACCTCGACACCGTTGATGGACTCTTCGCGCGGGAGATCGGAGGCGTGGCGGCCGGCGATCACGCGCACCCGTCGACCGCTGGCTGCCAGCGATTCTGCGACGAGGCGTGCCGCGTCCGTCAGCCCGCTGACGTACGGCGCGTAGTAATTGAGCGCCATGACGACGTCGAACTCACGAGGCACAATGAATTCCTTCCAAGGTGATCGGGCCAGTTCCGTCCGGGCGCTCGATCTGCACGTGTGCGACCCCGTCGGTCAAGCGTACGTTGTCCAAGCTGAGATCCTCCGTTGAGCGACCGGCCTGCGTCACCGCGAGGGGAACGTCGGCGGTTGCATCGAGCTCGCAGCCCGCCAACGAATCGCGGTTGGACAGCAGGAGCACGGTCCCACCGCTCTCGCCGCCGGTCGGTCCCGACGAGGCCCAAGACCACGGTGCGCCACCGGTCACCGGCACGGCGACGACTGCGCGCCCTGACCGGAAGTCGATTCGACTGAACCGTCCCGACGAGTCCGTGATGGACTGATCGTCCCCTGCGACGAATGCCCCCGGGCCGGCGATCAGCACCCGCGGCAGCGAGCCATCCCAGTAGTCCGACATCGTCGTGTCCCCGCGATAGCCGAGATCACCGCGGAGGGTGACGTAGCCGACGCCATCCAGGTCACGCAGTGCGTCACTCGCCCACAGTTGCTCGAAGAACGCCGACGTGGCAACGACCACCCCTTGGCCCTCCGGTGCTTCCCTCGTGGCCCAGTCGCGCAGCACCGAGTACTCCGCGTCCACGACGTGCGCTCCAGCCATGGCGGATCGTTCTCCGCGGAAGAGTTGGAGCCCCGATGAGGTCACAGCGACCACCAGGACTGCCGCAAGGGTCACCAGGACCGCACGGTATGCCGCACCGCCGAGGCGGCGGAGCGGGACGTCCCATCCGACGAGCCCAGCGACCAGGATGATGGGCGTCACCATGTCGACGGCGCGGCCCGCCACGTAGTCGCCACTACGGACCGCGAGGAGGACGGCGACGGCGATCGCGAGGCCCGCGCCCACGGAGAAGCCCCGCGTTCGCAAGGACATGAGCCCGCAGGCCAAGCCGATCAGGATCAGCGCAGCGGCGGCCGCCGCGAGCCCGCTCAGGAGGACGTTCGGCTCGGCCGGGAGGTCGCGCACTGCGGATCCAGGCAGCCCGCCCAGCACTCTTCGGGCGCTTGCGAGGACGTCAGGCGGGGTGGAACCGGGGACGGCGGCGACGCCGGCGACGACGAGCAGCGACCGAGCGGCCCGCACCCAAACCAGCGGGGCGACCACGAGAGCGAGACCGATGATCGCTCCCGCCCGTATGACGGCCCTGCGGACCTGGGCTCTGGGTCGAATGAGCACGACCGCGACGAGTACCACCCCGACGAAGGGCAGGTACTCCGTGTAGGTGCCGACGAGTGCTGCCAGCGAGATGGCGGCGATCCACAGCGGGGCAGACCATTCCCCCGAAGAGCGCACGGCGGTCGTCACGAGCGCGATCGTGAGCAGGGTCAGTGAAGACCCGAGGAGTGAGTCGGCGTTGTGATTGACCACCTGATGCAGCGCCGTTGGAAGCACGCCGGCGGTCATCGCAAGGAGGATGCGTGTCTCGCGTCGGGTGCCGAATGCCGAGCCCACGACCCATGCCGCTCCAGGGAGGAGCGCGATCCAGAGGGCTAGCAGGCCGGGGAGGGCCGCCGACGCGGAAATCCCGAACGTGCTCGCAAGCCCCGCGGCGACGAGTTCCTGTCCCAGTCGCAGACCCCAGAGGAGGCCGACCCAGACGTCTCCGAATGCAGGTGACGGACTCCCCACCGACGGCGCTGAAGCCATGTCCGGGGAGTCGAAGATCGCGTGATCCGCGAGCCACTCCGACATCGACACGTAGTAGAAGGCGTCGTTGCTGGCAGTGAGTTGAACGATGCCGGTCGAGTGCGCGAGGATCTGCGGCGTGAGCGCGATGATGGCGGCTGCCGTACCGATCGCCCACGTGACGACGGCACCACGCCATCCGCTGCTCAGGAGTGCGATCCGATCTCGATGACGTACCACGCCAACGGCGATCACGGCCAGTGCCGGCACGACCGCCAGCCAGAGGGCGATCGAAGCGGGGACGACCATGCCGAAGAGGTGCATGGCGACCACCAAGTAGGCCACGCCGAGAATGGGTGCCGCGGGGAGGACGCGCACGGCGACCGGCGTGGGCGCGAGCAGGAGCACCGCCACTCCGAGGACGGTGAGCAGTGCCGCCCCGCCGAGGAACACCAGCACCACCGTCATCGCGGCTCTCCCGAGCGTGCGACCGGGACTCGGCGGAGTTCCATCACCACGATGACCACCAACTGCGCGACGGCCAGGGTGGCGCCGAGCAGGAGCGGGACCGCCGTGCGAAGGAGCGGGTCCGGGATGATCGCCAACGCGACGCCGCCGACGATGATTGCGAACACCCAAGACCGGACCAGCGATCGATGAGCACCGAGAGCGAGGGCGGTGTCCGAGGTGACTTGCGCCAGGAAGAACACGCCCACTCCGAGGCCGATCAGCACCTGAGCTGGCTGAGCGATCGCCTGCGATGGCCCGAACAGCACCGACACGATCCACTCACCTCCGATCGCCATCACCAGGGCGATCGCGCACGCCGTGGCTGCGGCTCCTCCAAGTCCGAGGATGATGGTCCCTCGAAGTCGCGCCCGATCGCCGGCGGCCCGGAATCGTGCGACTGAGGGCATGTAGAGCACCTGGGCGATGCCGTAAACGAACACCGGGATCCGGGCGATGGTGAGCGATGCGAGTACCCCCCCGGCGAACGGCGTCGCTGCGGCGACGGCGCCCGCGATGAGGACGGGGCTGTTCAGGAGGAGCTGGATCGCGAGCGCAGCGACGATCAGCGCGAGCGTCTTCCGCATGATGACGCTCGCACGCGGAGTTGGTCGATGCAACCACCGCAGATCGCGTGATACGAACGCGGGCAGCACCGCGAACAGGGCCGCAGCCGCGACCGCGAACGCGTACGGCACGGCCGAATTCAATCCGACGAGGACGAGGAGGCCGGGGAGGATGATGCGGAAGGCCCCCTCCGTCCCGATCACGAGAGCGTACCGTTCGCGACGTGCCCCTCCGGACAAGAGACCACGAACGGGAAATTGCACGGCGCTCGCCACGAGCACGGCGAGAAGGGCGGGCACGAGACCAGGATCGCCGATGTACTTCACGCCGGCGGGGGTCAACAACACCAGCGTCACGACGGCCGCCAGTACGGTGATTCCCGCCGCCGTCAGGCCGACGGTGCGCGCGAGACCCCGGCCCTCGCGCTGCCCATCGCCCGCGACCTCGCGCGCGGTCTCCTGTTCGACCGGATAGTAGAGTCCCAGCCCCGCGACGACGGCGAGCGACCAGAACACGGCGAAGGACGAGTACGCTTCGGGATCTGTCCCGCGCGCCGCCAAGACCACGAGAGCGTAGCTTCCCAGGCCCGAGATCGCGGCCGCGGCCGCGACCACCGAGGCGTGCTTGAGCGCACGGCGAGGCTGGAGCTTCACGTTAGGATCCTTCAGTAGCTTCGGCGCCGAGATGGTGGTCGACAATCAGCAAACGAGGGAGCTTCTTGCAGACACCGGCGGTCGTTCGGGCGCTTCGCCCGAAACAGTGGCTCAAGAATACCCTCGTCGTGGCGGCCCCACTCGCCGCCGGCGTACTCACCGACTCTGCGACGTGGGTACCTCTGGTGGTCGCCTTCATCACCTTCTCGGCTGCCTCATCGGGTGTCTACCTCGTCAACGACGCGCTCGATGTCGAAAGCGATCGCGCGCACCCCACGAAACGCAATCGACCGATCGCCTCCGGGGAGCTGGCTCTTCCGGTCGCCGTCGTCATCGCCTGCGTGCTGCTCATCGCAGCACCGGTCGTGGCGTTCTTCCTCGTGACCCCGGGCCTGGCACTCGTGCTCGTGGTCTACGAGGCGCTGCAGCTCTCGTACTGCATCTGGCTCAAGCACATCCCGGTGATCGACATCGTCGTCGTCTCGAGCGGGTTCCTGATCCGTGCCATCGCCGGAGCAGTGGCCATCCAGGTACCCGTATCCCAGTGGTTCCTGCTCGTTGCGGCGTTCGGTTCCCTGTTCATGGTCGCCGGCAAGCGATACTCCGAGAAACTGACCCATGCCGACGGCACCACTCGTCGCTCGCTCGAGCACTATTCGCTCTCCTACCTCCGCTTCGTATGGCAACTCGCAGCTGGCCTGACCCTGATCGCATACTCGCTCTGGGCGTTCGAGCCGGATGACTTCTCCACGAACCCGTGGCCCGCTCTCACGCTCGTCCCGTTCTCGCTGGCCGCGCTCCGGTACGCATTCGCGATCGACCGAGGCACGGCCGGCGCACCGGAAGACACGGTGCTCTCGGACAAGATGCTCCTCTCATTCGGTCTCGCCTGGGTCGTGCTCTTCGCTGTTTCCGTGGCCGTCCGCTGAGGTCCCCTCGCGGATCGGGGCGCCTGACTATACTGTGACGGTCAGTCCGGCCCAACGTCGCGGACGAGCGGAGCCGCATAGCAGCCCGCAAAGAATCAGATCATGCAAAGGAATCCCATGCCACGCGCCCTCATCACCGGAATCACAGGTCAGGACGGTCTGTACCTCGCAGAACTCCTCCTCGGCAAGGGGTATGAGGTCTTCGGTCTCATGCGCGGCCAGAACAACCCGAAGCGCGAGCTCGTCGAGTCGACTGTGCCGGGAGTGAAGCTCCTGACCGGTGACCTGACGGATGTCTCGAGCATCATCCGGGCACTCGAAGCTGCACAGCCCGACGAGTTCTACAACCTCGGAGCGATCTCGTTCGTCGCGTATTCATGGGAGAACGCCAGCCTGACGTCGGACGTCACCGGAAAGGGCGTACTGAACGCATTGGAGGCCGTGCGTCTCTACTCGCACGACGACCCCCGGAAGGTCCGCTTCTACCAGGCCTCGAGCTCCGAGATGTTCGGCAAGGTGCAGGCCGTTCCTCAGAACGAGGACACCCTGCTGTGGCCCCGATCGCCGTATGGTGTCGCCAAGGTCTTCGGGCACTACATGACGATCAACTACCGCGAGTCGTACGACATGCACGCCTCGTCGGGCATCCTCTTCAACCACGAGTCACCCCGCCGCGGGCCGGAGTTCGTGACGCGCAAGGTTTCACAGTCGGTGGCGAGGATCAAGCTCGGCCTGCAGGACCACATCACGCTCGGAAATCTCGACGCGCGACGGGACTGGGGCTTCGCGGGCGACTACGTCGAGGCGATGTGGCTCATGCTCCAGCAGGATGAGGCCGACGACTACGTCATCTCGACCAATGAGACCCATGAGATCCGCGAACTGCTCGACCTTGCGTTCGCCGCGGTCGACATCGACGACTGGTCGCAGTACGTGAAGCAGGACCCGCAGTTCATGCGTCCTGCCGAAGTCGACCTCCTCATCGGCGACTCCACGAAGGCCAGGGAAAGACTGGGATGGACGCCGAAGGTCGACTTCCCGACGCTCGTCACGATGATGGTCGAATCCGACCTCGCCGAGCAGAAGCGACTCGCGGGCCGCTGATCCCGTGACGGTCGCACTCATCACCGGTGTCTCCGGACAGGACGGTTCGTATCTGAGCGAACGACTCCTCGAGGCTGGCGTTGCGGTACACGGCGTTGTTCGCCCGGGACACGGTGGCGAGGAGATCGTCGACGGCGTCGTCGTTCACGAGTTGGATGTGACCGATGCGGATCGTCTTGCTGAGCTGGTCCTCCGCATTCGACCGGATCATGTCTACAACCTCGCCGCGATCAGCAGCGTGTTCCAATCCTGGCAGCAGCCGGTCGCGACGACCGCCGTGAACGTGCTGCCGATCGCGGCGCTCCTCGAAGCGTGCCTCAAGCTGAGCGAGGACGAGGGCAAGCAGGTCCGGCTGGTGCAGGCCTCGAGTGCTGAGATCTTCGGATCCGCCGAGGAGGTGCCCCAGTCGGAACGCACTCCGATCCGTCCTGCCTCTCCATACGGGGCGACGAAGGCATTCGGGCAGCACCTCGTCGAGATCTACCGGCGTCGCGGACTCTTCGCGTCGACGTGCATTCTGTACAACCACGAGTCGCCCAGGCGACCGGAGACCTTCGTGACCCGGAAGATCACCGCCGCGGCCGCACGGATCGCGGCAGGACAACAGGAGAATCTCGAGTTGGGCGGCCTCGACACGCGCCGGGACTGGGGTTGGGCACCCGACTACGCAGCCGCGATGCATCTTGCCGCAGAAGCCGATGAACCAGACGATTTCATCATCGCCACCGGAGAGACACACTCCATAGCCGAGTTCGTCGAAGTGGCATTCGCGCGAGCGGGCGTTCGAGACTGGCAGGACCACGTAACACTCTCCGCAGCGTTTGGTCGCCCCGTGGATCCCGCTGAACAGGTCGGGAACGCATCCAAGGCGCGTCGTGTCCTGGGTTGGTCTCCCTCGATGAGCTTCACCGAGATCGTCGAGGCGATGGTGGATCACGACCTGTCCGTCGTCGCGGATGCCACCGACCGAGACGATGCCTGACAGTCGGACCAGAGTCCTGCTCGATGCCACGCCGATCCCCGCGGATCGGGGTGGCGTCGGGCGTTACGTCGACGGAATAGTTCCAGCTCTCGTCGAATCGGGGACGGATGTCGTGGTCGTCTGTCGTCGGAGTGACGCACTCGCGTTCCGTGCAGCCGGCGCTCGGGTGGTGATCGCACCAGCGGTCGTCGACCAAGTGCTGGGCCGCCTGATCTGGGAGCAGTTCGCGTTGCCGTCGGTCGCCCGCCGGGTCAATGCGTCGGTCATCCATAGCGTCCATTACACCTTTCCTCTCGTCACGAGGCGTTCGCGGGTCGTCACGGTCCACGACCTGACCTTCTTCAGCGACCCCGGCGTGCACCTGAAGAGCAAGCGGGTCTTCTTCCGCGCCTGGATCAGGGCACTCCGCCTCACGCGAGCGGTGGCCGTCACCCCCAGCCGAGCGACCGCCGGGGAATTGACTGCACGAGTGGGAATTCCAGCAGATCGAATCGTCGTCGCGCACCTCGCGTACGACGGGCGGGATTTCCACGAACCGAATCCCGCCGAGGTGCGAGCGTTCGCTGAACGGAACGGTCTTCCGCACGGATGGCTCGCCTTCCTCGGCACGCTGGAGCCTCGCAAGAATGTCGTCGCCCTCGTCGACGCGCACGTGCGCCTCGTGAAGCAACGTGGTCGCGATCGTGTGCCGCCCCTCGTTCTGGCCGGCGGTCAAGGGTGGGATGAGGCCGTGGAGCCAGCCATCGGTCGTGCCCAGGCCGCTGGTGTCGATGTCCGGCGGATCGGTTACGTGCCGCTCGATGACCTTCCGGCGCTCCTCGGAGGGGCGACGGTCGTCGCGTACCCGTCGCTCGGCGAGGGATTCGGCCTCCCCGTACTCGAGGCGATGGCCTGCGGAGCCTGCGTGATGACGACGAAGCTTCTCTCGATCCCGGAGGTCGGCGGTGAAGCAGTGGAGTACACCGGGACGGATTCCGAGTCGATCGCGACGACACTGGCGCGGCTCCTCGACGATGAGCAACTTCGGGCTCGTCGCCGTTCCCTTGCCGTTCGACGCGCCAAGGAGTTCACCTGGCGGGCCACCGCGGCAGCGCACGTCGATGCTTACGATGTCGCCCGGCGACTCAGCTAAACTGGGGGGATGCGCAGCGATCCGTTGGGGGAGGACCGCGCCCTCGTGATCGACGAACCGACGGCGAGGAGCGTGACTGACTCGTTGCCGGTGGGCGCGTCAACGGGCAGGACCCGGCCGGGTCATCGGCAGAGTATCCGAACCGGAGGCGCAGAGACGCGATGAACGCTACTGGACGATTCCTCTCATACGCCCAGAATCGAGAGGACGTCGTGTTATGGCGAGCACTCGGGCACGTCGCCAATGGCCGCTATGTCGACGTCGGTGCGAATGACCCGACCGAAGGATCGGTATCCCGTGCCTTCTACGAGCACGGCTGGTCCGGGGTCGCAGTCGAGCCCGACTCAAGCTTCGCGGAGCGCTTCCGTGTGCAACGCCCACGGGACATCGTCGTCGAGGCCGTCGTCACGGACGCCACCGAATCCAGCGCGGTGCTTCACCGGTTCGAAGGCACGGGCCTCTCGACTCTGGTCGATGGCATCCGGGACTTCCATCTGGACGCAGGGCTCACGAGCTTCGAAACCCGCGTGCCGGCGCTGAGCCTCGATTCGGTCATCGAGGGTGCCGGAATGATGGACGAGGAGATCCACTTCCTTTCCATCGACACCGAGGGGTCCGAAGAATCCGTCCTTCGGTCCGTGAACTTCCGACGGATTCGTCCCTGGGTCGTGGTGGTTGAAGCCACCGCGCCCAACACGACTACTCGCACCCACCTCGCGTGGGAGCCGCTCCTGCTGGATGCCGGGTACGAGTTCTGCCTCTTCGATGGCTTGTCGCGGTTCTACGTGGCCGAGGAACATCGTCACCTGGCCAGCTCGCTGGACTACCCAGCGTGCGTGTTCGACGAGTTCCAGACCATGGATGACCTGGCCAGGGAGGCCGAGTTGCTTCGCGTGCACCGGGCCGTCGCCGACGAGGCTTCGCGCGCGGATCGGGCAGAAGCGGAGCTCGAGCGGATGCGTGCCACAGTCTCGTGGCGAATGACCGTCCCTCTACGACGCATGCATCGCCCCGTGGATCCTCATCGTTGAGCAGGGCGACGCCCTCGCCACAGTGCAAGACCAAGGTGCGGTGATCGGCGGCTTCAGCCAGTCAGCAGATTCGCGAGGTATCGGCCGTACCCGCTCTTGCGCAGCGGTTCCGCCAGCTGCGCAAGTCGTGCGTCATCGATCCATCCCGCACGCCACGCTATCTCCTCGATGCAGCCGATTTTGAAGCCTTGGCGGTCCTCGATCACCTTCACGTACTCGCTCGCCTGCATCATCGACTCGAACGTGCCGGTATCCAACCACGCTGTTCCGCGGTCGAGCACCGTGACGCCGAGCTTGCCGCGATCGAGGTAGACCTGGTTCACCGTCGAAATCTCGAGCTCTCCCCGGTCGCTGGGTGTGATCGACTTGGCGATCTCGACCACGTCGTTGTCGTAGAAATACAAGCCGGGCACCGCGTAGTTGCTCTTCGGATGAAGCGGCTTCTCCTCGATGGAGACGGCGCGGAAGTCGTCATCGAATTCCACCACCCCGTATGCCTCGGGCGTGGAGACGTGGTACGCGAAGATCCTCGCTCCATCGACGTCAGCGTGCCCACGGAGCGCTCGACCGAGCCCACCGCCGTGGAAGATATTGTCGCCCAGCACCAAGGCCACGCTCTCCTCCCCGATGAAGTCCTCACCGATGATGAATGCCTGCGCGAGACCGTCTGGAGATGGCTGCACGGCGTATTCGAGCCGCATGCCCAGTTCGCTGCCGTCGCCGAGGAGCGCCTCGAACTGCGAGTTGTATTCGGGCGTCGTGATGACGAGGACGTCGCGGATGCCCGCGATCATGAGAGTCGAGAGCGGGTAGTACACCATCGGTTTGTCGTAGATCGGCATCAGCTGCTTGGAGATGCCCTTCGTGATGGGCCACAACCGGGTGCCGGACCCTCCGGCGAGGATGATTCCACGCATGTCAACGCACCTCGTCGAGAGTTCGGTAGTAGGCCAAGCACTCCTCCCACGTCGGTAGGAGTCCGGACGATGCGGCGGCTGCGAGGCTCGGCGCCTCCGCGTCCTTGGAGGACAGCGCGAGGTCGGGAAATTCAGGGAACACCAGTCCGATGTCGGGATCGCGCGGGTCAACGCCGTGCTCGCGCTCCGGTCTGAAGACGTCCGACACCAGGTACGTCACCGTGGCGTCGTCCGTCAAGGCGACGAACGCGTGACCCAGCCCCTCCGCGAGGTACACGCTGCGTCGTTCCACGTCATCGAGGAGCACTGACTCCCACTGTCCGAAGGTCGGCGAACCCACACGGGTGTCGATGACGTAGTCGAGCACTGCCCCCCGTACTGCAGTGACGTACTTMGCCTGACCTCTTGGCACCGAGGCGAAGTGGATTCCGCGAACGACGCCCGCCCTCGAGACGGACAAGTTCGCCTGACGGAGGTCCAGGGCATGCCCGAGCGCATCCTGAAGGCGATCGAATCGGTACCATTCGAGGAACATGCCGCGATCGTCGCGGTGCTGTCGCGGCGTCATCTCGTAGGCATGCGGGATGGAGAGCTCGCGGATCTGCACACCGGGCAGTCTACCCATCGCCCTGTCGTAGAATCGCGAAGGCGCCGACGGAACGGAGCGAGACCAGGAATGAAGATCATCGTCACGGGAGGCGCCGGCTTCATCGGCTCGAACTTCGTACACCATCTGCTCGGCCAGACCGACCACACGGTGACGGTCCTCGACAAGCTGACGTACGCGGGCAATTTGGCCTCGCTCGAGGGAATGCCCGCGGATCGGTTCCGATTCGTGAAGGGCGATATTCAGGATGCCCCACTGGTCGACCAGCTCTTCGCGGATCATGACGCGGTGGTGCACTTCGCAGCCGAGAGTCACAACGACAACTCGCTGGAAGATCCCCGTCCCTTCCTCGACACCAACCTGATCGGCACGTACACCCTGCTGGAGGCGGCTCGGCGCCACGGCATCCGCTTCCACCACATCTCGACCGACGAGGTGTACGGCGACCTCGARCTCGACGATCCCGCCAGATTCACCGAGTCGACGCCGTACAACCCGTCCAGCCCGTATTCCTCCACGAAAGCCGGAAGCGATTTGCTGGTGCGCGCGTGGGTCCGCTCCTTCGGGGTGAAGGCGACCATCTCGAACTGCTCCAACAATTACGGCCCGTACCAGCACGTCGAGAAGTTCATCCCGCGCCAGATCACCAACGTACTCAGGGGCGAACGTCCCAAGCTCTACGGGAAGGGCGAGAACGTCCGCGATTGGATCCACGCGAACGACCATTCGTCGGCCGTGCTGACCATCCTCGAGAAGGGACAGATCGGTGAGACGTACCTCATCGGCGCTGACGGCGAGAAAACCAACAAGGAGGTCGTCGAACTGATCCTGACAACCCTCGGCCAGCCTGCCGACGCCTACGACCATGTCGTGGACCGCCCTGGCCACGACCTGCGGTACGCCATCGACCCCACCCGCCTGCGCACGGAGCTCGGATGGCGGCCGAGGTTCTCCGATTTCGAGGCGGGCATCGCGGACACGGTCGCGTGGTACCGCGAGAACGAGGCCTGGTGGGCGCCCCAGAAGGACGCGACCGAGGCGCGATACGCGGCCCAAGGGCAGTGATGGAGCGATACCTCGTCACCGGCGCGAACGGCATGCTCGGCCGTGACCTGCGGTCAGCGCTCGGGGACCGGGAGGTTACGGCGCTTGGCCGATCTGACCTCGACGTGACGGACGCCGCCGCGGTCGCCGAGGCTGTCGCCAGACACGACGTGGTGATCAACTGCGCGGCGTACACCCGGGTGGACGACGCAGAAGTCGACGAGGCCACGGCGTTCGCCGTGAATGCCGTCGGCGCCGGCAACCTCGCCCGTGCCGCGGCGGCATCCGGCTCGCGACTCGTCCAGATCTCGACCGACTACGTCTTCGACGGCCGCGCCACGAAACCCTACCCGGAAGCAACGGCGCGTGCACCGCTGTCCGCGTACGGCCGCACGAAGGCCGCCGGCGAGGAGCGGGTGCTCGAGCACAACCCCGAGCGGTCCTACATCGTTCGGACCGCGTGGCTTTACGGCGCGCATGGTCAGAACTTCGCGAAGACGATGCTCGCCCTCGCCGGGTCGCGCGAGACATGGACGGTAGTCGACGACCAGTTCGGCCAACCCACCTGGACCGCCGACCTCGCGGCGCAGCTCGTCGCACTCGTCGATGCCGACGCACCCGCTGGCATCTACCACGGCACGAACTCGGGTGCGGCGACCTGGTTCGAGTTCGCGCGGGCCGTCCTCACGGAGTCGGGCCTCGACCCCGAGCGCATCACGCCGACCGGGAGCGCCTCATTCCCTCGGCCGGCGCCGCGCCCCGCGTACTCCGTGCTCGGTCACGACGGCTGGGCCACGGCGGGACTCCCGGAGATGCGGCCGTGGCGCGACGCTCTGGCCGAAGCCGCACGCACGGGCGTCCTGCGCACATGACGACCACCGACAGGAGCCCGGTGAAGGCACTCAGCGTGATCCTCGACCAGCTGCTCGCGCCCGTGCCGGGTGGGATCGGCCGATACACCCGGGAACTCGGGCGCGCGCTCGTCGTGTCGGCCCCTGCCGGGTGGGAGGTGCACGGGCTCGTTGCGGCGGCCTCACGCACTCGCCTCCGGTCCGTGGCGGCCGACGTCCCCGGTCTCGCGCAACTGCACCGGCTCCCGGCCGATCGTCGCATCCTCGCCCGAGCTTGGGAGCGTGGCCTGCCTCCGAGCCCGCACGGTCGCGGGCCCGTACACGGAATGAGCCTCCTGGCGCCACTCGGCGTTCGCAGGCCGGCGCGCTCGCCACGTGCGGTCGTGGCAACGATCCACGACGTGGTCCCGTGGACGCATCCCGAGACCCTCACGGCGCGCGGAGTCGCATGGCACCGAGCCATGGCGAGCCGCGCGGAGCGATTCGCGGACGCCGTGGTCGTTCCGAGCCACGCGGTCGCCGGAGAGCTTGCCGACCTGTTCGATCTCGGTGACCGCATCCACGTCGTCCCGGGCGCGCCGAGCGACGACCTGCTACTGCCCGCCGACCACGACCGACGCGCAGCAGCCCTCAGCCTCCCCGACCGCTTCGTGCTCGCCGTCGGAACCCTGGAGCCCCGGAAGGGCTTACGCCACGTGGTCGAGGCGATGGGGGCGTCGGAAGCGGCCGGCCTTCCGCTCCTCATCGCCGGCCCCGGCGGCTGGGGAGGGGTCGACGTGGCGGGGCTCGCCGAGGCGGCAGGGGTCTCCGCGGACCGCGTCAGGGCCCTCGGCCACGTCAGCGAGGCCGACCTCGCCGTGCTCTACGATCGCGCGACCGTCTTCGTGATGCCCAGCCTCGCCGAGGGCTTCGGGTTGCCGATCGTCGAGGCATTCGCGCACGGCACGCCCGTCGTGCACTCCGACGCACCGGCGCTGGTCGAGGTCGCCGGCGGTGCGGGCATCACGGTTCCGACGCTGCCGGCGGACTCGTACGGCGAGCGGCTGGCGGGGGCGATCGCCGAGGTCCTCGAAGCCCCGGCGACGGCGGAGCGCATGTCAGCGCGGGGCCGTGCGCGGGCATCGGACTTCACGTGGAACGATTCCGCTGCGCGCGTCTGGCAGCTCCACCTCGGCCTGTCCGGCTGACGGACCGAGGTCCGGCCGACGTTCGAGGCACACTCAGCCCGAGGGCTCCTCGGTCGGCGGCGCAACGGCTGACGAAACGAGCTGCCTGACATACTCCCAGTCGGGTTCCTCGGGATCCACCTCGGGCGGCACGAGCGCGATGCGCGTGATCGGCAGCTCTTTCGTCTTCGACCCTAGGTTCACGAAGTAGCCGAGCATGCCCTGCGGAATGTCGGTCTTCACCACCTGGGAACCGGCCGTCGMAATCGCCTGGAACTTGGCGAGGACGTTCCCGGGGTTGAACTGTTGGAGGATCGCTTCTTGCAGTTGCGCCTGGCGCTGCATCCGGTCGTAGTCGCTCGTCTCGTAGCGGGACCTCGCGTACCAGAGCGCGTGGTACCCGTCGAGCACCTGGGTGCCGGGCTCGATCCACTCCGTGATCTCGACCTCGTTGCCCTCTTCGTCGTGCCCCGCGCCCATGGGAACGCGGTTCTCGACGGTCATCGTGACCCCACCCAGCGCGTCGATGAGATCCGAGAACCCCTGCATGTCGATGAGCACGTAGTACTGGATCTGGAGCCCGGTGATCGCCTCGGCGGCATCCCTCATGCCCTCGATGCCCGGCTCGCTGCCTTGGGAGATCGCGTCAGGGTACATCTCGGGGCTGACGAGCTCGACCTCTGTGTAGATGGAGTTCAGCAGGCACACGTCGACCTCGCAGCCGTCGATGGACCCGTAGCCCTCTGGGTAGACCTCCGCCAGCGGTGAACCCTCGTCGAACGGGACGTCTTCGAGGTTGCGCGGGAGGCCGATCGTCACCGCCTGGCCCGTCTCAGCATCCACGCTGACCACCGTGATGCTGTCGGGCCGGAGCCCGTCGCGGTCGGGCCCGGCATCGCCGCCGAGAAGGAGCACGTTGTATCGACCGTCGATGGGCGGCTCGCTCGGTCCGGCCACGAACACCGAGGAGAGGAATCCGCTCGCCGTCGTCGCGAGGTACGCGCCGTAGGCAGCCGTGCCGGAGACGGCCACCATGAGCGCGACCGACAGCGCGGCGACCCACGCACGGGCCGACGGAGCGGTCTTCACGAGCCGCACGAGGCGCAGCGTGTCGAGGGTCAGGATGGCCCACAGCACCGCGTAGAACACGAGGAGGGCCGCGACCACCCAGAGGGTGATGCTCGTCGAGAACACCGTGTAGAGCACGGTCGGCCAGACGAACCAGACGACCAGGGCGGCGACGGCGAGGAACCAGAGCGTCAGGGTCGCCCCGAGTCCGAAGCGGCCCAGCTTGCGGTCGCCGGCGAGCACCTGGGCGGAGCCGGGGATGAGCACGTTGAGCACGATGAGCCACCACGCGCGGCGCGTCATGACCGTGCGGGAGGCGACATCCGGGAAGCGGATCGGGCTTGCTGCGAGACTCATCGGGTGGACTTGAGCCGTTCGTTCTTCTCCTCGACGAGGGCGGCGAGGGCGATGGCGTAGTCGGCGAGGGCGGCGCTCAACGCGGCATCCGACGTCGCGAGGATCTTCACGGCGATGAGGCCGGCGTTCTTCGCGCCGCCGATGGACACGGTGGCCACGGGCACGCCTGCCGGCATCTGCACGATCGAGAGCAGGGAGTCGAGCCCGTCGAGCCGCGACAGCGGCACGGGCACGCCCACGACGGGCAGGGTCGTGACCGAGGCGAGCATGCCCGGCAGGTGGGCCGCTCCCCCAGCGCCGGCGATGATCACCTTGAGGCCGCGGGCGGCTGCCTCCTTGCCGTAGGCGATCATCTTCTCGGGCGTGCGGTGCGCCGAGACGACCTCTACCTCGTGGGCGACGCCGAATTCCTCGAGCAGTTCGGATGCCTCGCGCATCACGTTCCAGTCGGAGTCGGAACCCATCACGACGCCCACGAGCGGGGTGGTAGCTGCAGTCACCCGATGAGTGTAGACGGCTGCACTGGCAGTTCACCGAAGGCACGCAGGGGGTCCGTCGCGCTCTCCACAGGGCACGGCGGGCGGTCAGACGCTGGCGATAGATTGAACGGGAACAGGAGGCGAGCGGACATGACCACACGGTTGCGCGTCATCGTCGACCAGCTGACGGCTCCCGTACCGGGTGCGGTCGGGCGGTACACCCTCGACCTCACGCGTTCGCTCATCTCGAGCGCTCCCGCCGACTGCGAGGTGGCCGGCATCGTCTCGTCGTCCCCGCCCGCCGACTACGAGCGCATCGAGGCCGAACTCCCCGGGCTCGCCGACCTCTACCGCACCTCACTGGCCCGCCGCGAGCTCGCCGCCGCGTGGCAGGTCGGACTGACGACCTCGCCGGGGGGCGGCATCATCCACTCCCCCAGCCTGTTCGCGCCGCTGCGCAAGCACGACCGCGCGAGCGGCAACCAGGTGGTGGTGACCGTGCACGACACCATGGCGTCGACGCACCCCGAGTCGCTGTCGACGGTCGAGGGCGCCTGGCGACGCGCGATGCTCAAGCGCGCCTGGAAGCACGCGGACGCCGTCGTCGCCTCGACGCACGCGCTTGCCGGCCGGATCGGCGACCTCTACGACTTCGGGGACCGCATCCGCGTCATCAGCTCCGCCGCGCGGTCGGGACTCACGGTCCCACCGGATGCCGAACGGCGACTCGAGGCCCTCGGGCTGCCACGCGCCTACCTGGTCACGATCGGCTCGCTCGAGCCGCACCGTGGCGTCGGCGATGTGCTCGCCGCACTCGGCCGCCCCGGCATGCCGGAGCTTCCGCTCGCGGTGATCGGGCCGCGGGAGTGGGGCGAGCAGCAGCTCGCGAACGTGGCGGAGGAGTCAGGGCTCCGTCGCGGCATGGTGCAGTCGTTCGACACGCTCTCCGACGAGGACCTCGCGGTGGTGCTCGGCGGCGCGGTCGCGTTCATCGCACCACGGCATGAGGAGGGAGACCCCGCGACGCTCATCGAGGCGTTCTCGCTCGGCACGCCCGTGATCCACTCGGACATCCCCGAGTACGTCGAGACGGCGGCCGGAGCCGGGCTGGCGGTGGCAGTGGGCGTCGCGGGGGACGGCTACGTGAACCGGCTCGCCGCGGCGATCTCCACGGTCGCGACTGACGAGACGATCGCCGAGCGGCTGTCGATCGCCGGGCACGACCGGGCTCGCGCCTTCAGCTGGCGTGACTCCGCCGAGCGGGTCTGGCAGCTGCACGCCGACCTCTGACGCCGCGCGCTGCCCGCTCAGTCCTGGAAGACCGCCGCCGCGGCGCGGGCCTCGTAGACGACGTCGTCGAGGTCGTCGCCGATCGCCGTGACATGGCCGACCTTGCGGCCCGGTCGCGGTGCCTTGCCGTAGTTGTGCAGCTTCACGGTGGGGTGCCCGGCGAGCGCCTCGGGGTAGCGGTCGGCGAGGGTGCCCTCGGATGGTCCGCCGAGCACGTTGACCATGACCGACCACGCCTCGTGGCTGCCGGTGCCGCCGAGGGGCAGGTCGAGGACCGCGCGCAGGTGCTGCTCGAACTGGCCGGTCGTCGAGCCGTCCATCGACCAGTGACCGCTGTTGTGCGGCCGCATGGCGAGCTCGTTCACGAGGACCCGATCGTCGGTCGTCTCGAACAGCTCGACGGCGAGCACGCCGGTGACGCCGAGGCCCTCGGCGATCGTGATCGCGACATCCGCGGCGACATCCGCCAGCCGACCCGCCGAATGCGGGGCGGGCGCGATGACCTCGCTGCAGACGCCCCCGACCTGCACGGTCTCGACGACGGGCCAGGCGACGATCTCGCCGGAGGGCCGGCGAGCCACGAGCTGGGCCAGCTCACGGCGGAAGTCGACGAGCTCCTCGACGAGGAGCGCCCCGCCGCGGCCGTCCTCGGCGACGGTCGTGAACCACTCCGCCACCTCGGCCGCAGCGCGGACGACGCGCACGCCCTTGCCGTCGTAGCCGCCGCGCGGCGTCTTGACCACCGCCGACCCGCCGTGGTCGCGGATGAAGTCGTCGAGCTCGTCGGTGGTCTGCACGCGCGCCCAGTCGGGCACCGGCAGGCCGAGCTCCGAGAGGCGCTCGCGCATGAGCAGCTTGTCCTGTGCGAAGCGAAGCGCGTCGGGCCCGGGGTGCACGGGGATGCCGGCGTCGACGAGACGCCGCAGCACGTCCTGCGGCACGTGCTCGTGGTCGAAGGTCACCACGTCGACGTCACGCGCGAACGCGAGCACCGTCTCGGCGTCGGTGTAGTCGCCAACGCGGTCGGCGGCCAGCGCCGCCGACATGCCGTCGGCCTCGGCGAGGACCCGGAGCTCCACTCCGAGCTCGATCGCCGCGGGAATCATCATCCGGGCGAGCTGCCCGCCGCCGATCACTCCGACCCGCACCCGTGCACTCCATTCGCCGTCGTCCGTCGATGCGCCGCTGCGAGGGCGCCTCGTTCAGTCTAGGCCGAGGCCGACGACATAGGATGTGGCGGTGTCCACACGAGTCGGCAGCGCCTTCGCCCGCCTCTGGCACGGCCTGCTCGCGTATGTCGTCAAGTTCGGCGTGGTCGGCCTCATCGGCCTCGTGATCGACGTCACGCTCTTCAACCTGCTGCGGCTCGGGGTCTTCGGCGACGATCACTGGGCGCAGTCCGCGATCGGCGCGAAGACCATCTCGACGAGCGTCGCGATCATCTTCAACTGGCTGGGCAACCGCTACTGGACCTTCCGGGCGCACCGCCGGCGGAACTACGTGCGCGAGTTCATCGAGTACACGATCGTGTCCGTCGGCGGCATGCTCATCTCATTGGGCTGCCTGTGGATCACCCACCACTGGCTCGGATACACCAGCCTGCTCGCCGACAACATCTCGACCAACGTCGTCGGCCTCGCGCTCGGCACGGCCTTCCGATTCGTGCTCTACCGCTACTGGGTCTACGGGCAGCATCGCAGCGACGGCCTGTCGAACCTCGACCGGGTCGAGGAGGCGCAACGCGCGATCTTCGAAGAGCCCGACGAAGCGTCGGGTCCCGAGAGAGCGACGGATGCCACGACGGCGACGGATGCCACGACGACGAGTGCCGCCGAGGTCACTCCTCCACGAGCGCCGTCGGCTGGAACCACGGCGGGTACACCGCGACGCGGGTCCTGAGGCCGACCGCGTCGAGCGCCGTGCGCACCCGGTCGCGGACCCGGTCGTTCCCGACGGCGATGAGCAGCACCCGCTCGAGAGGCAGTGACTCCCGCACGAGGAACTCGGCGGACAGCATGCGCGACCCCTCCTCCTCGCGATGCAGTCGCTGCAGCATCCGGAGCACATCGGGCCACTCGGATGCCGCGGCCACGCCGCCCGCCGCGGCGTCGGCGTCGGTGACGACCACCGTTCCCGGCGTGTCGGTTCGCGCCCCGACGGCGCTGGCGACGGAGCTCACGAGGATCACGTGGTCGGCCGGCTGGCGCTCGACGGCCCCCGACGCGAGCCGCGGATCGGGCGTCGCGGTGCGGATGGCGTTCCAGACGTGGGCGTCGGTGGAGAGCAGGAACGGCACGTAGTCGGCGACGACCGCGTCGACGTGGTCGATGGGGGCGGCCCGACGGAACGCGCGCGCGTCAGGCGCCGACAGGTCGACCGCGGGCGCCGCACCGGCCCCGTCGGCGAGCAGCGCGCCCTCGCCGAGGATGGACGCGAGGTTGTCGACGTGGGTCAGGTGGTAGATGCGGACCGTCTTGGGGTCGACGGGCGTGCCGGCCGCGGGCGCTCCGGCCCGGGCGCTCCCCGGGACCCGCGCGGCGGGACGCGCCGGACGCGCGGCCCGCGTGCCGTCGGTGTTCCGGGTGCGCGGAGCGACGACCACCGGCTTGGGCTCGGGCTCCTTCGGCGGGTAGCAGATGGCGCAGAGGCCGTCATCGAAACCGTGGATGCATTCGTCGGCCAACTGGAACCCTTCATCATGCGGCTCGCGCTCGGGGGCGCACGAGACCACCTGTCTACGTTACGTCCTCCGGGCGCCCGCCGCCGCACCACGTGGAAAGAACGGCGCCATCGGGCGATCGCCGCACCATGATCGGCTTCAGCGTCCGCCCCAGGCGATGGTGTCGCCGTCGGCGATCGACTGGTCAGCGCGCCGCCGGTCGGCCACGTGGGATCGCGCCTCGTCCATGAGCTCCTGGAGCGCCGCCTGCACCTGGAATGGCTTGGGCACGTCGGCGATGACGAACGGATGCTCGTGCCCCGTGTTGATCCGCACGTCGCCCGACCCGAACGCGCTCTGCCCCCACGTCCGGCGCACGACCACGTCGTACCCGCGACTGTGCAGCAGCTCCCGGCGCACGCGCGCGAACAGGCCGCTGCGGGAGATGATCCGCCGGGTGGTGATCGTGGTCCGCCGGGCGAGCCAGGCGAGGAACGGCAGGATGCACCCGAGCACCAGGACGAGCAGGCCGACCCCGACGACGGCGAGCTGCTGCCAGACCTCGGGCAGCACGAGCACCCCGTAGGTTCCGGCGCCCCCCACCACGACGAGCAGCGCTGCCGGCACGATGAGCACTCGCGCATGCCGCCGCAGCCGTGCGACGACGCGCTCGGCCGGCATCGCCGGCGGAACGGCAGGCTGCGGCACGGCTGGGCTCATACGCCCATTAATACCTCAGGTGCGTGACGTCCCCGGCGGCGACAGCCTGCAGCTCCCCATTCCCGTCGCGCACGACCAGCCGGCCGTCGCGGTCGAGGCGCTCGGCGACCCCGAGGAGCTCCCGTCCGCCGGGCAGCTCGACGCGCACGTCCGTTCCCAGCGTGCCGCAGAGGCCGCTGACCCGGTCGGCGATGCCGCTCGCCGCGGCATCCGCCCCGTGCTCGGAGAATGCCCGCACGAGCCCGAGGAAGGTGCCGAGGTAGTCGGCGAGCACCCGGTCGGCGTGCGGCGGCACGCCGGTCACGAGCTGCAGCGACGTGGACGTGAGCGTGGGAAGGTCGTGCTCGTCGAGGGTGAGGTTCAGGCCCGCGCCCACGATGACCGCGCCGGCGCCGGGCAGCAGCTCCGAGAGGATGCCGCAGACCTTGTAGTCCGACACGAGCACGTCGTTCGGCCACTTGAGTGCCACGTCGACRCCGCCGCTGCGGTCGTCGTCGGCGGCGTCGAGCACTGCGGATGCCGCGGCGTCGACCTCGCGTCGCACCGCCTCCGTCATGGCGGCGCCGGCGATGAGCGGGATCCAGCCGTAGGCGTCGGCGGGGAACTCCGCCCCGCCCGGGAGCGCCGGACGCAGGAGCACGGAGATCGCGAGCGTCTTGCCCGTCGGGGCGAGCCAGACGCGACCGAGGCGCCCGCKCCCGCGGGTCTGGTCGTCGGTGACGATCACGGATCCGTGCGGCCAGGCCGCCGCCTCAGGTCCGGCGGCGCCGGCGCGGAGGTCGTCGTTGGTGGAGCCCGTCGACGCGAGGAACTCGAGGCGCGGCACCGCCGCGCGGCTGAGCGGAAGGTCCATGCCGACAGTCTCCCAGTTCCGCACGTGACGGGAATGCACCACGTCACCCGGCGGATTTGTAGGAAACCATCAACGAAGTCGGCCGGATGCTCGCCGGTAGAGTGAACGGCGTGACCGAATCGACTGACGGCCCAGACCTCTCCACGACCGCCGGCAAGCTCGCCGACCTCAAGCGGCGGTACCACGAAGCGGTGACCGCGTCGGGCGAGTCCGCGATCGAGAAGCAGCACGCCAAGGGCAAGATGACGGCTCGCGAACGCATCGCCGAGCTGCTCGATCCCGGCTCGTTCGTCGAGCTCGACGAGTTCGTCCGGCACCGCACCCACGCGTTCGGCATGGAGGCGAAGCGTCCCTACGGCGATGCCGTGGTCACCGGAACCGGCACGATCCACGGCCGGCAGGTCGCGGTGTACTCGCAGGACTTCACGATCTTCGGAGGTTCCCTCGGCGAGGTGGCCGGCGAGAAGATCATCAAGGTCATGGAGCTCGCGCTGAAGACCGGCGTGCCCATCATCGGCATCCTCGACTCGGGCGGCGCGCGCATCCAGGAGGGCGTCGTCGCCCTGGGCAAGTACGGCGAGATCTTCCGGCGGAACACCGCGGCATCCGGCGTCATCCCCCAGATCTCGATCGTCTGCGGCCCCGCCGCCGGCGGCGCGGTCTACTCGCCCGCGCTCACCGACTTCGTGATCATGGTCGACAAGACCAGCCAGATGTTCGTGACCGGTCCCGACGTCATCAAGACCGTCACCGGCGAGGACGTCGGCATGGAGGAGCTCGGCGGCGCGCTCACGCACAACACCGTCTCGGGCGTGGCGCACTACCTCGCGAGCGACGAGTCCGACGCGCTCGACTACGCGCGCACGCTCATCTCGTTCCTTCCCGACAACAACATGTCGGATGCCCCTGTCTACGACGCCGAGCCCGAGCTCGAGATCACCGACGACGACCGGCGCCTGAACACGGTCATCCCCGACTCCCCCAACCAGCCCTACGACATGCACGCCGTCATCGAGGGCATCGTCGACCACGGCGACTTCCTCGAGGTGCAGCCGCTGTTCGCGCCGAACATCGTGATCGGCTTCGCCCGCATCGAGGGGCGCTCGGTCGGCATCATCGCGAACCAGCCCAGCCAGATGGCCGGCACGCTGAACATCGCCGCCGGCGAGAAGGCGTCCCGCTTCGTGCGATTCTGCGACGCGTTCTCGATCCCGATCCTCACGCTCGTCGACGTGCCCGGCTACCTGCCCGGCACCGACCAGGAGTGGACGGGCGTCATCCGCCGCGGCGCGAAGCTGCTCTACGCCTACGCCGAGGCGACCGTGCCGCTCGTCACGATCATCACGCGCAAGGCCTACGGCGGCGCCTACATCGTCATGGGGTCCAAGCAGCTCGGCGCCGACATCAACCTCGCCTGGCCCACCGCCGAGATCGCCGTCATGGGCGGCCAGGGCGCGGTGAACATCCTCTACCGCGGCGAGATCAAGCGCGCCGAGGAGGCGGGCGAGGATGTCGCGGCGGTGCGAACCAAGCTCGCGAACGAGTACACGTACAACGTCGCCTCCCCGTTCCTGGCCGCCGAGCGCGGCGAGCTGGACGGCGTCATCGAGCCCGCGGCGACCCGCGTGGCCGTCGTGAAGGCGCTCAGGGCGCTCCGCACCAAGCGGGCCAGCCTGCCGCCGAAGAAGCACGGGAACATCCCGCTGTAGGGGGCGCCATGACCGACGACACCACGACGGGCACACCCGGCGCATCCGGTGCACCCGGCACCGCCGGACCATCGGGCGACGCCGCGGGCGACGACCGCGTCGACGCCATCCGATTCGTCACCCGTCAGGTGAGCGACGAGGAGGCCGCCGCCGTGACCGCGGTGCTCCTCGCGGCACTCGACGAGGCTGGCGGGGCCGCGGCGATCGACGAGGAGTCCCGCCGCGACCCCTGGGTCCGGAGCGGCAACGCCCTCCGCGCCCCCATCGAGGTCGGCCGCGGCGCCTGGTCGCGATCCACGCGCTGACCCGGCGTGTCCCCCGTTCGGCGTCGGCCGATGCGGAGCCGGGGAGCCGCCGCTGCCGTATCGCGGGGGCCGCTCGGAACGATCGGTCGGGGTTGTCCCCCGAAACCCTCGTTTGTCCCCCCAAATGATGACTTTGCGATCCATTGGATCTGGTCCAGTATGGGTGTTGCAGGCTCCGTGATGGAGTCGCCACCGTCACCGGTCGGGTAACCGGTGACCGTTGGGGGCGAGTCAGGGCGATATTCGGGTTGTCGCCGTGGCTCGGGCTTGATGGGGGGTCGATCTCAGATCGGCCCCCCACCTTCATGTCGGGGCAACCTCACGCACGGGTCACCTCGCTGCGCGGGATCTCCATCCAGAACTCGACCTCGAGGTCGTCGGTGTTCTGTGCCGGCGCTGCGCCGTCGAGCGGCTCCCTGAGGCCCACCACGGTCACGGCCACCGGAGAGCCCTCCGCAGCGGTGCGGGCGATGATGCGATCGGCGTTCGACCGCGCCACCGCCTCCGCCAGGCGCGACAGCACCCGGTCGCGTGAGGGCTCGTCGAGGTCGTCGATGCCGCCCTCGTCGAGCAGCGTCACGGTGATGCCGCGCTCGCGCGCGCGCTGCACCTCGGTGCGCACCGCGTCGGTCAGCAGCATCCGGCCCCGGATCTCGTCGCGGATCGCCGCCTCGAGCATTCGGCATTCGCGCCGCTGGCCCTCGGTCAGGACGCCGCCGACATCGGCGATGCGGCGGAGCATCGGTGCCGCGATTCGATTCGTCTGGGCCAGTCGCATGCGACCCTCGAAGAGGTGCGCGTCCTGGGCGGCCTGCCACGCGGCCGCCTCGCGCTCGGCCTGGGCGTACCGCCGGGTCTCCCGCGCTGCGGTCGTGAGGGCGGTGGTCAGCATGTGGGCGATCGCCACCCACACTATGCTGCCGATCACTCCCAGGGTGCCGAGCGCGATCGGCCCGGCCCAGATCACCGTCTGCACCGCGAGCACGATGACGCCGGTCCAGGCGGCCACCAGCTGGCGCCTGGCCGCCGCGATGGTCATCAGCGTGCCGACCGCGGCGACGTACCAGGTCGCGTATCCGTTCGGGTCATCGGGATCGAGCTGGCTCGTCACCAGGAGGGGCATCACGATGCTCACGGCGAGGTCGAACGCGGCCAGCCAATCGGGCATCCGCATGCGCTTCGCCGGCCAGAGGCTCGCGGCCGTCGCGACCGAGTAGAGCACGAGCGCGACGATCGTGGGCAGCGGCGAGCGCGGGATGTTCAGCGAGTAGATGCCGAGCACCACATGGTAGATCGAGAAGAGGGCGCCGAGCGCGAGGAGGAGCCAGCGGGGCACGGTGATCATGCGTCGCCCCCTGACGCGCCGGCGGGCCAGGCGATGGTGATCGTCGTGCCGTGGTGCGGAGCGGAGACGATCTCGGCGCTGCCGCCCGCGTTGGCCATGCGCTCCTCGATCGACACCCGGAGCCCGAGCCGTTCGTCGGGCACGCTCGACCGGTCGAAGCCTGCGCCGTTGTCGGCGATCTCGATCACGCAGCCGCCGGCCCGGACCCCGCGGATCCGGAGCTCGCGTCGCGTGGCGCGTCCGGGTTCGTCGGCGTGCTGCATGCTGTTCACCATCGCCTGCACGGACGCCGTGTACAGCGCCTCGACCGCCTCGACGGGCAGCTCCACCCCGCCCGCGTTCACCACGCGTACGGTGAAGGGTGCCGAGAAGGTCGTGAGTGCCGCCCGCAATCGGCGGACGAGCACCGGCAGTCCCACGTTCTCGAGCGCCCGCGGGCCGGACGCGCCGGCCTCGTCGAGCCGGTTGATCGCATCGCGGGCCATGCGCGCCGCGAGTGCCTGCTCCTCGGGTGACGCCGCGGCCGCGGCCGAGAGCAGCGTGGTCAGCACGCTGTCGTGCACCAGGGCGTCCACCTTGACCCGCTCGTTCTCGGTGGCGTGCTGGCGGGCGGCGAGGTCGTACCGCTGCAGCGCGCCCTCCTGTGCGGTGTCGACGGCCTCAGCCGCCTGGCGGAGCATGGTGATGATGACGAGGACGGCGACGCCGAGGATGACCGCGTACATGGCGTCGAGCACCGCGAGCAGGCCGTTGACCTGCCCGCCCGCGGGGAACAGCCGGATGATGCCGTAGACGATCGGGATGGCGATCGTGTACGCGGTGGCGCCCGGCACGGGAAGGGCGATCACGGCGGCGGCCGTGGCGACGGTGCAGATGTAGTAGAGCCAGGGGGCCTGGCCGTCGAGTGCGGCAGGATCGACGACGAGCAGGGGCCACACCAGCAGCGCCAGGGCGTAGAGGCCCGCGAGCGCGAGGGCGGCACCGCGCACGGCGACCTTCGCGACGCTCGCGACGGCGAGCGTCGCCATGGTGCCGTACAGCACCGCCATGAGGGCGGCGCCGGCTCCGGGGATCAGCGCCGAGGACTGCGCGAGTGCGAGCGGCAGCGTCTGCGCCCCGAACACGAGCCCGAAGAGGCCGAGCGCACGCCCCGAGACGGTCTCGACCTGCGCACGCGTGACCGCGGTCCTGCGGCGCGTGGCGAGTCGCGCGACCCGCCATTCAACGGCGGCCATCCCCGCCTTCGCCATCGAGTCCGGGGAGGATGCCGTCTTCCACCGCGCGCCGCAGCAGGTCGACCTTGGTGGGCGCGGGTCGCCCCACCTCGACGTACTTGGCCCGGATGCGGTCGAGGTACTCCCTGGCCGTGGAGTGGGCGATGCCGAGCTGCATCGCGACGAGCTTCAGCGGCAGTCCTGACGCGTAGAGGTGCAGCACGTCGCGCTCACGACGCCCGAGCTGCGCCTTCGCGAAGTCGCGGTCGGCCTCGATCGCGCTCGCCCACTCGACGTTGTTGAGCACCTCGCCGTTGGCGACGGTCGCGATCGCACCGATGACCATGGACATGGGCGACGCCTTCGGGATGACGCCCGCGGCACCGGCGGCG
>NZ_JBFUCL010000003.1:0-49850 GCF_056405255.1 Agromyces sp. P1_H4
GGTCAGGGCCCCGGCGCCGGCGACGGTCGCTGCCGGCGCAGCGGATGCCGGCGCGGCGCCCGCGACCAGGGCTGCGGTCACCACCGCGGCGAGCGAGATGGCGGCGACCCGCGCGGTGCGCGCGGAACGACGACGGACGACATCGGCCATGAGGACCCCCCGAAATGGTCACAGTTCGCGTACGGGCTCACCGTAGCCCCGCGCGAGCGCCGTTGACAACGGGTTGCTGACGCGCGGCACCCGTCGATCCTGTGTGTTCGCCATCGAACGGCGCCGGATGCCGCGGGCAGGCGTAGCCTGAATCCATGCGCCCCCGTGACACCGGGGCCTCCCGCAGGCTCAGCCGCTGGATCCCCGCCATCGCCGCTCCCATCGCGATCGCCGCCGCCGTCGTGCTCGTGCCGATGCAGGCGAACGCCGCCGTCGACCTGCCCGACCTCACGCCCGAGGAGCTCCTCGACCTCGTCGCATCGAGCGACGTCGAGGCGCTGTCGGGCACGATCGAGCAGACCTCCGACCTCGGGCTGCCCGACCTGTCGGGGCTGACCGGCGCAATGGGTGGAGCCGGCGGCGACAGCTCCGGGCAGAACGGCTTCGGTGGGGGTGACGGCGCGTCGGCGACCGACCTGCAGGACCTCCTCGACCTCGCGACCGGCACGCACTCGGCCCGCGTGTACCTCGACGGCTCGAGCGCCCGGCTGCAGGTGCTCGACCAGCTCGCAGAGCGCAACGTCTACGTCTCGGAGGACGGCGCCTGGGTCTACGACTCCCGTGAGGAGGCCGCCACCCACGTGACCGTCGACCGCGCCGCGATCGACGCCCTGAAGGCCGATGCGACGTCGCACGCCGACGAGTGGCAGCAGGAGCTCGAGGCCGAGCTCGGCGCGCCGCTGCCGACGCCCGACGAGGTGCTCGCCCAGGTGCTCGCGAAGCTCGACGAGTCCACCGAGGTGTCCGTCGGCACCGACACCCGGGTCGCCGGCCGCGAGGTCTACGAGCTCGTGCTCGAACCGCGCGACGACGACACGCTCGTCGGCGAGGTGTCGGTGGCCGTCGACGGCCAGAACGGCGTGCCGCTCGCGGCATCCGTCACCGCTCGCGGCGCCGACGAGCCCGCGTTCAGCGTCGCGTTCACGAAGGTGTCGTTCGAGGCGCCGGACGCCTCGGTGTTCGCGTTCACCCCGCCCGAGGGCACCACGGTGACCGAGCACGAGGTGGCCGTGCCGACGCCGGCCGAGCTCGAGCAGTGGCAGGCCGAGGCCGAGGCGAAGGCCCAGGCCGAGGGCAGCGCCGACGCGTCGTCCGCCGAGCCGCAGCCGCAGGTCCTCGGCGAGGGCTGGTCGTCGGTGCTCGTGCTTCCGGCGGGCATGGGCGCAGCGGATGCCGCGGGCGGTCCGGCCGGCTCCGGTGATGCGGATGCCGCGAGCGGCGGCCTCGGCGAGGCATCCGGAATGCTCGACGCGCTCACCGAGCCCGTCGAGGGCGGACGCATCCTGAGCACCTCGCTCGTGTCGGTGCTCTTCGCCGACGACGGACGCGTGCTCGTCGGCGCGGTGACGCCCGAACGCCTGATCGACGCCGCCGCGAGCGGTCGCTGACGGGCGCCGCGCGTGACGGCACTGGCGATCGAGACGCACGGCCTCACCAAGCGCTTCCGCTCGCAGCTCGCCGTCGACGGCCTCGACCTCGCGGTGCCCGAGGGCGCGGTCTTCGGATTCCTCGGCCCGAACGGCTCGGGCAAGACCACCACGATCCGGATGCTGCTGGGTCTCGTCGCGGCGACGGCCGGCGACGCCCGGGTGCTCGGCGCCGACATGCCGAAGCACGTCGACTCGGTGCTGCCGCGCGTGGGCGCCCTCGTGGAGGGGCCGGCGTTCTCGCCGTACCTCTCGGGTGAGGCGAACCTGCGCCGCTTCGACGCCGCCGATCGGCGCGCGCCGCGCCGCACCCGCGCGGCCCGCGTGGCCGACGCGCTCTACCGGGTCGGGCTCTCGCACGCCGCCCGGAAGAAGGTGCACGCCTACTCGCTCGGCATGAAGCAGCGACTCGGCATCGCGAACGCGCTGCTCATGCGCCGCGAGCTGCTCGTGCTCGACGAGCCCACCAACGGGCTCGACCCGCAGGGCACGCGCGAGGTGCGCTCGCTCATCCGAGGGCTCGCCGACGACGGCACGACGGTGTTCGTGTCGAGCCACCTGCTCGCCGAGGTCGAGCAGGTGTGCTCGCACGTCGGCGTGATGAGTGCCGGGCGGCTGGTGGCGCAGGGCACGCTCGACGCGTTCCGCGACGAGGGCGAGACCCAGGTGCTCGTGCGCACGCCCGACGTCGGGCCGGCGCGCGAGGTGCTGGCCCGGCTCGGGCTCGGGCTCGGACTCCGCGATGGGGGCGGCGAGCGCGGCGAGGGCGAGGGCCGCGGCGCTCGCCTCGACGGGAACGCCGACGAGGTCTCGGCCCGTCTCGGCACCGTGGCGCCCGAGACCGTCGTGGCGGCCCTCGTTGAGGCCGGCGTGCGGGTGCGCGGCTTCGAGACCGTGCACGCGAGCCTCGAGCAGCGGTTCGTCGAGCTCACGGGCGAGGGGTTCGACGTTGTCCAGTGAGGCGGTGCCGGCAGGGGCGGTCGAGCGCGAGGCGGAGCCGGCTGCGCCGGCCGCGACGGCGACGGCGCGCCCCGGCGGATCGATCGGCCTCTTCGGCTCCGAGCTGCTCACGCTGTTCCGGCGCCGGCGCACCTGGGCGCTGCTCGGCGCGCTCGCGCTCATCCCGGTGCTCATCGGCGTCGCGATCCGGGTCGCGGGTGACGCCCCGGCAGGGCGTGGTCCGGCGTTCCTCGGGCAGGTCACCGAGAACGGGCTCTTCGTGGGCATGGTCGCCGTCATCGTGGCGACCCCGCTCTTCCTCCCGCTCACGATCGGCGTGGTGGCGGGCGACGCGATCGCCGGCGAGGCCAGCCACGGCACCCTCCGCTACCTGCTCATCGCGCCCGCCGGACGCATCCGCCTGCTCGTCGTGAAGTACCTCGTGGCCGCCGTCTTCTGCGCGGCCGCGGCGCTCACGGTGGTCGTCGTCGGCACGATCGTGGGCTGGGTGCTCTTCCCCATCGGCCCCGTGACGCTGCTCTCGGGCACGACGGTGAGCGTCGGCGAGGGCCTGCTGCGCTTCCTCGCCATCGCGGCCTACGTCACGGTGTCACTGCTCGGGATGTCGGCGATCGGCGTGTTCCTCTCCACGCTCACGACCGTGCCCGTCGGCGCGATGGCCGCGACGGCGATCCTCGCGGTCGCGGCGCAGATCATGGGCGCGCTGCCGCAGCTCGACTGGCTGCATCCGTGGCTCTTCACCGAGTACTGGCTCGGCTTCGGCGACCTGCTGCGCGACCCGCCCGTGTGGGACTCGTTCGTCGACAACGCCGTGCTGCAGGCGGGCTACGTGATCGTGTTCGGCGCGCTCGCCGCCGGCCGGTTCCTCACCAAGGACATCCTGTCGTGACGGATGCCTAGTGCTGCGGCATCCGTTCAGTTAGCGCCCGTCGGGCGTGGCGGAGGTCGGTGCAGGCGCCGGCGCCGTGGTCGAGGCCCGGCGCTCGCCGAAGCTCGGCGGGATCGCGCAGTAGTCGTAGAAGTACCGCTTCGGGGTGGCCTCGTCGGTGACGTCGACGYTCACGTTGACGTTGGTCTTCGGCAGCTCGTCGCCGGCGAGGGTCCACGCGGTGAAGTGCCAGATGCCGCGCACCGCGTCATTGAGCAGGCGGCGGCCGTCGACGACGAGCACCGTCTCGGCGCCCGCCTCGCCCTCCGCCCCGGGCAGCGTGCCCGCCCGGAACGGCTCGACGGTGTCGCGCCGAAGCGTCGCCTCGTCGACGTCGCCGAGCGATCGGCGCAGCACGGTCTGCCCGCGTTCGCGGAGCACGTCGGCGAGGTCGTCCGCGAAGCGGGCCGCAGGCCCGTCGGTGGCACCCTCGACGGCGACGAGCCGTCGCCCGGCCCACGAGTTGTGGAGGAACTCGAGGGCGATCCAGTCGAGCAGCGCGCGCCGCTCGTCGCTCAGCTCAGCAGCCATGGATCAAGGCTACGCCCGCCCTCGGTGCCGGCCACCGGCGGGATCCCACACCGTCACCCAGGAAGTCGGGCGAGCGCAATACGCTGATCACCCGGGGCGGCGGGGAGGGGATGGCGATGGTCGAGGTGATCGTGGTCGGCAGCGGGCCGGCCGGCATGATGCTCGCGGGTGAGCTGGCGTTGGCGGGGGTCGTCCCGATCGTCGTGGAGCGCCGCACGAGCGCGGAGCTCGCCGGATCGCGGGCGGGCGGGTTCCACTCGCGCACGATCGAGCTCCTCGACCAGCGCGGCATCGCCGACCGGTTCCTCGCGGCGGGACGCACGGCGCAGACCGCACGGTTCGGCACCTCCGTGCTCGACATCAGCGACTTCCCCACGCGGCATCCGTACGGCCTCGCGCTCTTCCAGAACCAGATCGAGCCGATCCTCGCCGGCTGGATCGGGGAGCTCGGCGTCCGCATCGAGTACGGACGCGACGTGACCGGCCTCACGCAGGACGAGGACGGGGTCGAGGTCGTGTTCGCTGACGGCGAAATCCGGCGGGCGGCGTACGTCGTCGGCGCCGACGGCGGCCGCAGCGTCATCCGCAAGGCGGCCGGCATCGAGTTCCCGGGCTGGGATGCCACGCGCAGCAACCTCATCGCCGAGGTGGAGGTGACCGAGGAGCCGCCGGCCGGCTTCATCCAGGACGAACTCGGCATCCACGCGCTCAGCCTCATGGACGACGGGCGCAGGTATCGGGTGGTCACGACCGAGCGGCAGCTGGGCGGGGCGGGAGCGGCGACGCTCGACGACCTCAGCGCCGCGCTCATCGCGGTGTACGGCACGGACTTCGGTGTGCACGACCCGACGTGGATCTCCCGGTTCACGGATGCCACGCGCCAGGCCGCGACATATCGCGCCGGGCGGGTGCTGCTCGTCGGCGACGCCGCGCACATCCACTACCCCGCCGGCGGACAGGGGATCGGCCTGGGCATCCAGGACGCGGTGAACCTCGGCTGGAAGCTCGCCCGGGTCGTGACGGGCACCGTGCCCGATTCGCTGCTCGACACGTACCACGCGGAGCGGCATCCGGCCGGGGCACGGGCCCTCGACCTGTCGATGGCGCAGACGGTGCTGCAGCGCAACGACCCGCGCACCGCGGCGCTGAACGGCATCCTCGGCGACGTGATGGCAACGACTCCCGCCCTCGACGAGGTCGCCGCGCGCATCCACGGCCTCGACGTCGCGTACGAGCTCGGCGAGGGGCATCCGCTGCTCGGACGACGGATGCCCGACCTCGACCTCGAGACGACGGCCGGCCCCACCCGGGTCTTCGAGCTGCTGCACCGGGGCGAGCCCGTCCTGCTGAACTTCGCCGAGCCGGGCCGGATCGACGTCGGGCCGTGGTCCGACCGGATGCGCGCCTTGGACGTGCGGTCCTCCGGAGCGTGGGAACTGCCGGTGCTCGGGGAGGTGCCGCCGCCGTCGGCGGTGCTCGTGCGGCCCGACGGTCACGTGGCCTGGGTGGACGAGGGAGCGGGCGAGCCGCTCGCCGCCGCGCTCACCCGCTGGTTCGGGCAGGAGTGAGCCGCGATCGCATCGGACCGGGATTGTCGGGTGCACGCTCTCGGCGACGAGCAGGGTGGATGTTGAAGGGGGACGCCGTGATCGCAGAACTCAACCGGCTCGTCGAGTTCATCGAGGACCACCTCACCGAGGAGATCGACATCGCCGGCCTGGCGGCCGGTCTCGGAACGACCGAGTACCACCTCCGGAGGATGTTCTCGTCGCTCGCGGGCATGCCGGTGTCGGAGTACATCCGACGGCGCCGCATGGCCGTCGCCGCGGCCGACGTGCTCGGCGACGGCGACCTGCTGGGCATCGCAGTGCGGTACGGCTACGGCTCCACCGAGGCATTCAACCGAGCCTTCCGGTCGGTGCACGGCGTCGGTCCCGGCGACGTGCGCCGGAACGGTGGCCCCCTTCRCACGCAACCGCAGCTCAGGTTCCGCCTGACCGTAGAAGGGAACACCACGATGGACACCAGCATCGCCGAACGACCGGCGTTCCGGCTCGTCGGCCACTCGGCCCGTGTGCCGCTCATCCACCACGGCGTCAATCCGCACATCCAGGCGCACATCGCGTCGCTCCCCGCCACCGAGCACGCTCGCCTCAAGGAGCTCGGCGACACCGAGCCTGCCGGGCTGCTGCAGGTGAGCGCCGACGTGGATCCCGACTACGCGGAGGGCACCGAGCTGACCTACCTGCACGGGGTCGCGATCACCGCGACGACGCCCGGCCCCGACGACCTCGACGCGATCGAGGTGCCTGCCGGCACCTGGGCCGTGTTCCGCACGTCGGGTCCCTATCCGGCGGCCCTCCAGGCCACGTGGGCCGCGACCGCCACGGACTGGTTCCCCTCCAACCCGTGGCGGTTGCGGCCGGGACCCTCGATGGTGGCCATCCGCGACCGTGCCGCCGATTTCAGCACGGCGACCTGCGAGCTGTGGCTGCCAGTGGAACGGGCCTAGCGTTCCGCCGTGATGCGGTGGCCCGGCGCTGCGCCACGCCGGGCTGCCGAGTACTCAGCGCCAGAACACGGTGAGCTGGTCGGCGAGCGCCCGGCCCTGCGCATAGCCGCCCCGTGCCGCGGGAAGGCGGGTCGACGGGTCGAGCGCGTTCGCGTTGAACACGTCTCCCGACCCGGCATCCGGGAAGACCGTCTCGACCTCGCTGCCCCCGGCCCGGAGCTCGCCCACCTGGGTGGCGAGGTCCATGCCCCACGCCGGCGGCGTTCGCGACCTGCCGCCGAACGGCTCCAGCACGAGCACCCGGGCCGACCCCGCCGCGAGGTCGGCGTTCGAGCTGCGTCGATAGCCGCCGTTCAGGTACCGGCGCTCGCCGATCGGGTAGGGCGTCATGGCGGAGGTGCTCGCGGCGACCGCGTCGACCAGGTCGATGCCCGAGTGGCGGTCGAACACCACCGGTTCCCCGGTCTGCGCGTCCAGCGCCGGGATCAGCACCGCCTGCTCCGGCCACTCGTGGCTCGGGAGCCGGGCCGCGACGATGTCGCGCCAGCGGGCACCGGATGCCCCGCCGGAGGTGTCGCGCTCGAGCGCGGCGACGCCCATCCGGCGGCGCATGTCCGCGGCATCCGTCGCCGCGGCGATGATCTCGTCGGACCAGTTCATGTAGCCCGGTCCGGAGAGCTGCGCTGGGCGCCCGGCGTCCGATGCGGGGGTGTCGGCCGGTGCCCGCGGCGGCCGCGGCTGCCGCGGCTGCTGCGGCGGCTCGGCGAGGATGGCGGCGTACAGCTCGGCCGGCCGCATGCCGCTGGTGATCTGGGCGGCGACGGTCGAGCCCGCCGACGTGCCGATGATGAGCTCGGCCTCGGTGAGATCGACGCCGGCCTCGCACAGGCCCGCGATGAGGCCGAGTTGCCAGGCGTTGCCGGCCGCTCCGGCGCCGGCGAGCACCAGCGCGCGAGTGGGCGAGCTCGTCGAGTCGTCGGGTGACGTCGAGGGCGGTGTGAGGTTAGAAGGAGGTGTGGTGTGCATGGGAGTCGCCTTTCGCGATGTGCCTGTCGGCGCTCCCGGTTGCGACTACCTCCGTCGCGGCATCGTGGACTGCGGGGGAGCACCCATTACGGATACTGCGTTCATGGGTCTCACCTCCAGCTGGTCGGTCACGATTGCCAGAACGCTAGCACGGCTCGGTTCGGTTCGGCTCGGCTCGTCCTCGCTCGGCTTCACTCGACGGCCGCGGCGCGAGGCTCGTGGGCTGGCAGGATCGAGGCATGGCCAGCTCGTTCACCCTCGTCACTCGCGCGAACGCGCCCGTCGAGCAGCTCTTCGACGTGTCGCTGAGCATCGACGAGCACGTGGCGTCGATGGACCGGTCGGGCGAGCAGGCCGTCGGAGGCGTCGTCAGCGGGTCGATCGGCCTCGGTGAGACGGTGACGTGGCGTGCACGGCACTTCGGCATCTGGTTCACGATGACCTCGCGCATCACCAGCCTCGAGCGACCCCACCGCTTCGTCGACGAGCAGGCGCGCGGTCCGTTCCGCTCCTTCCGCCACGAGCATTCCTTCGCTCCGGATGCCGCGGCCACCGTCATGGTCGACACACTGACGATCGCGTCGCCGATCTTCGGCCGGCTCGCGGAACGCCTCGTGCTCGTCCCATACCTCCGCCGGCTCATCCGACGCCGGAACGCATACCTCCTCGCCGCGCTCGATGCGACGGCCGGCGCTGACCGGGAGTCGCCGTCCGAGGCGAACGGCTGGACATAGGCTGACGGCATGAGCCTCGACCTCGACGCCGTCTATCGCGACCTGCACGCCAATCCCGAGCTGTCGTTCCAGGAGCACCGCACGGCCGGCATCGTCGCCGAGGCGCTCGGCCGATTCGGGTTCGACGTGACCACCGGGATCGGCCGCACCGGCGTCGTGGGCGTGCTCGAGAACGGTGAAGGACCGACCGTGCTGCTCCGCGCCGACATGGACGGTCTCCCCGTGCTCGAGGCGACCGGGCTGCCCTACGCGAGCACCGCGCGCGGCACCGACCCCGACGGCCACGACGTGCCGGTCATGCACGCGTGCGGCCACGACGTGCACGTCACGTGCCTGCTCGGCGCGAGCGAACGCCTCGTCGCCGATCGCAACTCGTGGACGGGCACGCTGGTCGTCCTGTTCCAGCCCGCGGAGGAGTGGGGCGGCGGCGCGCAGGCGATGGTCGACGACGACCTGTACGGTCGCGTGCCCACGCCCGATGTGGTGCTCGGCCAGCATGTCGCGCCCTTCCCCGCCGGCTTCGCCGCCGTGCACGCGGGCGTCGCGATGGCCGCAGCCGATTCGCTCACGGTGCACCTGCACGGAACCGGCGGCCACGGCTCCCGGCCCGAGACGACGGTCGACCCCGTGTACCTCGCCGCCGCGACCACGATGCGACTGCAGGGCATCGTCGCCCGAGAGCTCGCTGCGACGGATGCCGCGGTGGTCACGGTCGGCCAGCTCCACGCCGGCACGAAGCACAACATCATCCCTGCAGAGGCGACGCTCGGGCTCAGCGTGCGCAGCTTCGACGAGCACGTGCGAACGAAGGTGCTGGCCTCGATCGAGCGCATCGTGAAGGCGGAGGCCGCGGCATCCGGTGCACCCCGCGAGCCCGAGATCGTCTTCGACGAGCGGTTCCCGCTCACGGTCAACGAACCGGCCGCGACCGAGCGCACGGCCGCCGCCCTGCGCGCCGCGCTCGGCGACGATCGGGTCATCGATCCCGGTGTCGTCTCGGGGAGTGAGGACGTGGGCATCCTCGCATCGGCGGCGGGCGTGCCGCTCGTCTACTGGTTCCTCGGCGGAGCCGACCCCTCGCTCTTCGGCGACGCGCTCGCGACCGGGCGCATGCCCGACGACATCCCGTCGAACCACTCGCCGTACTTCGCGCCGCTCATCGATCCGACCCTGGAGGCAGGTGTGGTCGCCCTGGTCGCGGCCGCCCGGGAGTGGCTCGGCAGGGCCTGAACGCGCCCGTCGGCGACAGGCGCACGCGGCATCCGCTCGATGCCCTCGGCGGATGCCCCGCCGGCGTCTTCAGGTGGTCGGACCGGCCGTCGCCGTGGCGCCCTCGATGATCACGCTGAGGCAATCGCCGAAGAGGTCGTCGGGAGTCCGGCCGCCTTGGAAGTACTCGCCGATCCCGGCGACCACGGTCGGGTAGGCGTTCGTGAAGGCCTCGAGGTCGAAGTCCTGCGCGGGGTCCGTGGACGGGGGACGCGTCTGCTCCTCGAGGACATGGCCGACGGTGAAGTGCTCGACGGTCAGCACGATCAGCCGGGCCTGTCGCAGTGGAACCTCGCGGGCGACCAGGGAGCTGATCGCGAGCTCGGAGATGGCGGCCATCCGCAGGGAGGCCTGCGACGTCGAGATGATCCGGGCGCCGTCGGGATGCGCGAGGAGCGCGCGACGCAACCGCTCGGCGAGTGCGATCAGCCACCCCTGCCAGGGCTCATCGGGCTTCGGCGGCAGCATCTCGGGGAACTCGGCTTCGAGGATGGCATCGGCGATCGCCGTGATGAGGGACGCCTTGTTGGGCAGGTGCCAGTACAGCGTCGGCTGCTGCACCCCGAGCCGGGCCGCGAGCCTGCGCAGCGTCACGCCGTCGAGGCCATCGGTGTCGAGCAGCGCCAGGRCCTCCGTGACGATCTGCCGTCGATCCAGCGCCACCCGCCCCACCTCCGCGGCCACTCTATCAACGATTGAGGCGTCTCCCTATCGGTGATAGAGTGCGCACGATCACTGAGAGAGACCGCGAGAGGAAGAGGCAACCATGACTGACAAGGGCTCGCTCGTCGACGCACTGCACGAGGCAACGCATCGCATCCCGGGCGTCTCGGGCCATGAGGACCGGCCGTCCGGCCACCACGGCACCACGCATCACTCGCGCACGGCGCAGGCGTCGAACGCGCGGCGCCGCCCGTCCCTCCGCAGGCGGAACCACGCGTCGGCCCGCCCCCCGCGCGTGCTCGTGGCGTGGCAGCGGCGGATCGCGGCGTTCTTCGGCCAGGAGGTGTAGTCGCAGGCTCTCGCCGTCGCCCGCAGAGTGGGACAGAATCAGGCCATGACCAAGGCTGGGCTCGTGCTGGTCGTGACGATCGCGGTGATCGGCCTCTCGGCCTGTGCAGAGAGCGACGGCGGTGGCCGGTCGGATGCCGCGACTGCGACGCCGGTCTCGCCGGCCGCGACCCTCGTGCCGATGACCGGCGACGCGATCCTCATCGAGACCAGGGTCACCGACGCGAGACGACACACGGGCGAAGTCCTCGGTGAGTTGCTCATCGGCGAGTCGGCCTTCTGCTCCGGGGGAGCGAGCAGCGGCTCGAGCCAGGGCCCGACGATCACCACGACGTTCAGCTGCGCGGAGGGCACGCTGACGGTGCAATACGCACCGACCCAACGCAGCCTGGTCCAAGGCGCCGCCTGGATGGTCGTGAGTGGAACCGGCCTCTTCGACGGCCTGCACGGAGGCGGATCCATGGTGGCCGTGTTCGACAGCGAGGACCCCGACTCGGGTCGAGAGGTCTTCACCGGCACGATCACCCCGTGAGCGGGCGCCGCGGTGAGGCCAGCGGATTGGCCGCCGCCGATCTTCGCGGTGTCGGAAGATTCCAGGCGGTGCCCACGTTGTCGCTCGTATGGGTTGGAATGACGACGTCATAGAAACGTTCCGCAGCAGCAAGGGCACCGAGAACTACTGGGGTCCCAAGCTCATCGTCCTGCACTCCATTGGGGCGAAGTCCGGCGAGACGCGCCTGAACCCGGTGGTCGGCTTCCGCAATGAAGACGGCTGGCGGGTGGTGGCGTCGAAGGGCGGCACACCTGAGAACCCGGCCTGGTACCACAACCTGCGCGCGAACCCGTCGTTCGACATCGAGGCGCTCGTCGACGGCGAGGTCGTGACGGTGCCGGTGACGGCGACCGAGATCACGGGCGACGAGTGGCATGACGCGTACAGCGCCATCGCCGCGGAGGCGCCGCAGTTCGGCGAGTACCTGACGAAGACCGATCGCCGCATCCCGGTCCTGCAGCTCACGCCTCGCGAGAACTGAGCGCCTTCAGCGCCGGGCTCGCCGGGCCATGATCGCCGCCTGCGACCGCTGGCCGACGGTCTTCCTGACGTGCGATTCGACGACGTCGAACCCGACGGCGAGGAGGACTTCGCTGAGGTCGTCCACAGGCCAGCGATACGCCGGGATGACGGCGTGATCGAACGGCTCGACCACCGGGCCCTCGAAGAACCCGATGAGCAGGGTGCCTCCGAGGCGGACTGCGCGATGGAACTCCGTCAGCGGGATGCGTATCGCGTCGGGTTCACGGTGGATGAGGGAGTACCAGGCCAGGATGCCGCCGACCGTTCCCGATTCGCAGTCGAGCTCGTCGATGTCGCCGATTTCGAACGGCACCCCTGGGTATTCGCTCCGGGCGCGGCGGATGAATTCGGGCACCTGATCCACGCCGCGGGCCTCATGGCCGAGTCTGGTGAGGAAGTCGGTCCACTGGCCCGGGCCGCAGCCGGCGTCGATGAGGGGACCCTCCACGTCGTGCGCCCAGGTCGAGACGAGCAGTCGATCCGATGGATGCACGGCATCCATCGACCCGAACAGGTCGGTGTACTCCGCTGCCCGCCCCGAGTACGCCTCGCCGACCTGGTTGTTCACACGACGGAGTCTAGGAGGCGGCCGTTGCCCGACCGGTCGAAGGCAGCGGCCGGTCCTCGTCTACTGTCGAGTCGTGCCTTCCCGCAGCATCTACGTCGAGACCGTCATCTCGGCAGACGTGGATGCGGTGTGGACGGCGACGCAGGATCCGTCGCAGCACGTCCGCTGGGACATCCGGTTCTCTGAGATCGCACCGACCGGTGTCACGGACGACGGTGCCGCGCGCTTCGAGTACGCGCGCCGAACGTGGTTCCACTCGGTCCGCGGCACGGGCGTGAGCCTCGGAGAGGTGTCCCGCCCCGGCGGCATCCGCACGTCAGCGCTGCGGTTCTCGACTCGGGATCGATGGTCACCGATCCGTTCGGGGCGCGGGTACTGGCGGTACGAGCCGGTGCCCGGCGGCATCCGCTTCATCACCGGATACGACTACGAGGCCGGCTGGGGACCACTCGACGTGCTCGTCAGGCCGTTGCTCGGGTGGGCGACGGCCTGGAGCTTCGATCGGCTCCGGATCTGGCTCGAGGACGGCCGCCCACCCGAGCGCTGGCCGCTGGCGAGCGTCGCCTGGTTCTGGCGCCCGGATCGGCCGAGGGCGTCGAGGTGCCGGCGTGCGGCCCGGGGCGGCCGCCGACATGCCGACCACTTGAGCTCGGCGCCGGCGACCCTCGCGCAACTGCCCGACCCGGGGGTGACTCGATGATGTCGATGTTCGAGCAGGCGCTCGGTGCTCAGCAGTTCGCGCGGCTGCATCCGATGATGCAGCGCCGGTTCGGCGTGGGACTGGCGCGCGGTGAGGCGTGCGTCGGCCGCGGTGTCATGACCGAGATCCGGCGCGGGCCGTGGTGGACCGTGCCGTTCCTTCAGGTCGGGCGGCTTCGCAAGATCCTGGTGCCGGATGTCGGGACCGACGTCCCGTTCACGATCGAGAACTACCCCTACGTCGACCCGTTCGGCCGCGAGACCGTCACGTTCGTACGCGAGTACGTCGTCGGCGGACGGCGGCGGCGGTTCGACGCGACGATGATCCTCGTCGGGGATCGGATCGTCGACTACCTCGGCACGCACCAGCACCTGGCCGTCGACCTCGACCTCGAGGTCGACGCCGACGGAGGGCTCCTCCTCACCTCGGGTGCGCAGCGGTTCTACGAGGGCGTCGTGGGCTTCCGGTTCCCGATGCTCCTCAGTGGTCGGGCGACGTTGCGCGAGCGATATGACGACGCCGACGAGCGGTTCCATGTCGCCCTCGAGGTGCGCAACGACCGCTTCGGCTTCCTGTTCGGCTACCACGGCAGCTTCACCTGCGAATGGATGCAAGTGGCGGATGCTCCCGCTCGGCTGAAGCCGGTGCGGCACGAGCTGCGCACCTGAGGCGCTTCGCGCGGCGAAACGCGGCACCTGGTCAGCCGTGGCGGTCGGACGAGTAGGTCTCCGCGTACAACCGGTCAGCGGCTATGGTCTGAGTGGTGACCAGAGTCGTTCTCATGTGCGGGCCAGCGGGTTCCGGGAAGTCGACCGTCGCCAGGCGGCTTGAGGCGCAGGGCATGGTGCGCCTCTCGTTCGACAGGGAAGCGTGGCAGCGGGGCATCCGCACGATGCCCCTCCCGGCCGACGTGCACGAAGAGATGGAGCAGGAACTCCGTACTCGCCTCATCGCGCTCGTTGCGGCCAGCGCAGACGTGGTTCTCGACTTCTCGTTCTGGTCCAAGCGTGCCCGTCTGGCGTATCGGGACTTGCTTCGCCCGCTCGGCGTGGTGCCCGAGACGATGTACATCGCGACGCCGCGAGCAGTCGCACTCGAACGCATGGCAGCACGCGGTCATGAGCATGCCGACGACTATGCGCTTCCCGCAGACGTCGCGGCCGAGTACTTCGACCATTTCGAGCCTCCGACTGCCGATGAAGGTCCGCTGACCATCGTGGGCGCCGCCCCGGCGCAATAACTGATCGCGACTGTCCCGCGCCTCGGCGTCATCGACGTTGGGCTGGTGTGGATGCGGATGTCCGGTCGTCTGGCGATTGCGGCGCTCCGAACGTGCGGAGCACGTGCTCGAGGGTCGAGGTGAGGAGTTCCTGGGTCGTCTCGCGAGTGGCCTCGCCGCGCAGCCAGCGGCGGGTCGCGGAACGGTTCAAGCCGGTCCAGCATTCGAGCGCGTAGCGCAGGCGCGGCGAGTCTTCGGCGATGTCGGCGTGGAATGTCGCAACCAGTGCGACGGCGCGCCGCACCAATTCGGCAACCGCGCGCCGCACATCCGGATCGGCGATGTCCTCACCGGGTGCGATCGTGCCGAGGTAGATCCCTCGGTTCTCCTGGGTCCATTCCAGCCACCGCGAGACCGAGTCCTCCACTCGCGCCCGAGCGGTTCGACCGACGGGTGGTCGCAGTTGTTCCTCACGTCCGGCGCCGATTCGTTGCAACAGCGCGAGGTACACCTCTTTACGACCGCCGAAGTAGTGATGGACGAGTCCGCGTGTCACACCAGCGGAAGTCGCGATGTCCTCGATCGAGACCGCCTCATAGCCGCGTTCGGCGAACAGCGTGTTCGCGGCGTCGAGGATCTGGTCGCGCCGCTCGGTGGGGCTCAGGCGAGTGTACGAGGGCGGCCGCTTCATGCTCCCAGCATAGAACAATTGACAAAACGTCAATAACGCTATTAGCATATCGTCAATAACTTACCTGCGCGATGCTGAGCGGTACGTACGAGAGCTGGCTTCGCGCCCATCGAAAGGCACCATCCAGCATGCGCAAGCTCATCATCGGCGGCGTCGTGGCCGCGGCCGCGATCCTCACCCCCCTCGGCTTCGCCTCCTCGGCGAATGCCGCCGTCGCAGTCGACGGCACCGGCACCGGCTTCATCGGCAAGGGCGACGTGCAGACCGCGCTCGGCTACAACAACGCGCAGATGCAGTCCAACGCCGGCTCGCTGACGTTCACGACGTCCCAGGATGCGACTCGGGCCCTCACGCAGGTCGTCACCCAGTCGGGCACGCAGTCCGCCACCCAGTCGGCAGTCCAGTACGGCGTGGAACTCGGCAAGCAGAGCGCCACGCAGGTGATGACCCAGACGCTCTCCTGCGTCAAGACGAACGGCAACAACATTCAGCAGGTCCGCACCGGCACCCGCGACGGCGACCGCACCGCGGAGCGTGTCGGCACTGCGATGGGCACCCGTGATGGGGTGCGCACCGGCACGGCGACTGGCACCCGCGAGGGCACGCGGACCGGCGATGTGACCGGCAAGGTCTCCGCCACCGTCGCCTACGACGCGCGTTCGCGCAACCAGATCACCGGGTTCACCCTGAAGGGCTTCGCCACCGGCGACCCGAAGTTCGTCCCGGACGGCGGCGAGCCCGCCTACGGCCCTGCGTCGTTCGGCGCCTACTCGTTCGGCGCCTACTCGTTCGGGGCGTACTCCTTCTCGGCGTACGAGTTCCAGCCGTACGTGTGGTCCGGCGAGTTCAACTTCGGACCCACCACCTGGGACGCGGAGTTCGAGTCGGACCCGAACGCCAACCCCGACCTCTGCGTCGAGGGCAACAAGAACATCGTCCCCGGCAGTGTCCAGGACGTCGTCACCGAGGGGGCCGTCACCGTGAGCGACGATGTCACGGTTCTCGCCACGCTGAACGCCAATACCGTCGACGGCGAAATCAGCGATGGCGTCGTCACCGACGGCGAACCGGCATACGGAAGCGTGACCTCTGGCGCGGTGACCACGTCCGGCGCCATCACGGTATTCGTCAACGGCAAGGCTCTCTGAGCCACCGCACACCCAGCAGCTCGCCCCGCTTCGGAGGGGCGGGCTGCTTTGGTGTCCGCCCTCGAGCCGCAGTGCGGACCCCCGAGCGGAACTCACATGGGGTGTAGGAGGCTCCCGGCGGTCAGAGCTGACCGAGGATCTCTGCGCGCTTCGCCGCGTACTCCTCTTCGGTGATCTGCCTGTTCACCCGCAGTTGCTCCAGCTCTGCAAGCCGTGCTGTCGCCGGCGCCGGCATGCCCGCCTGCGAAGGTGCGGCAACACGCCTGCTCACGACGACGGCGACGACGATCACAGCCGCCAAGACCGCCGCGACGACCAGCAGTACGGCCAAGATGACGAGGACATGCCAGCCCGCGAATCCGTAACCCATAGGCGCAGGCTACCGGCGCCGGCCACCGGCGGCATCACTGGCGTGTAGCGGTGTCGTGTCCGAATGGTTATCGCGCGCGCGGGTGTTTCGGCGCACACTGGAGGTATGTGGAAGTTCCTCACGGCGATCAAGCATCACGAGCACCGCTTGGCGCCGACGACGTGGGTCGCCGGCATCGCCGCCGTTGCCTACGCGATCGTGCCGATCGACCTGATCCCCGAACTCGTGCTCGGCCCGCTGGGATTCGCTGACGACATCGGCATCTGGACGATCTTCGCCGTGCTCTTCATGCGTGAACAGCGGCGCTGGCAGGACAGCCTCGGACGGGCGTGACCGGGAGAAGCGGTTCCGCGACGATCGATCATCGATTCTGCACGGTGGCCCCTGTCGCCGTTCGTCTCGATGCCCTCACGAACAGACGCGTACCCGACGTCCGTCGAAGCTCACGATGTCGCCGAGCTGCAACTGGCGCCCGCGTCGGCGGTCGACCTCGCCGTTGACGGCCACGTTCCCCTCGGCGATGGCGACCTTCACGTTCCCCCCGGAGTCGAGGAGTCCGGCGAGCTTCAGGAACTGCCCGAGGCGAATGACCTCACCGCCGATCGGGACGTCCTCGATGGGGATCGGGTTCGTCATCCCCGAATGCTAGTCGGGGGAGGCGAACGGAGCGCACCATGGCCGCTACATCGACTGGGTGAGGAAGAAGACGGCGAAGCCGCAGTACGCGATCCAGGATGCCGTCGTGAGGATCGTGTTCGCGAGGATCAGTTTCCACGCCCCACGGCGTTGTCGAATGGCCCGCCGCTCAGACCCGACCACCAGCCGCGAGTAGATCGAGGGCACGTCGACCACGATGGCCAGTACTCCGGAGACCACGGCGAAAGCGCCGAAGGCGAGCAGGCCCCTCTCTCCCAGTAGGCCGGGAGCCGAGCCGGGTTGATCGCTCCAGCCGCCGACCAGGGCCGCGACGAACACCACGAGAGCTGCCAGCATGGCGATCGACGTCGTCAGCGACGCACGCTGCCGGAACATGCCGAAGCGCATGGCATGCTCGCCGAGCTCGGGTTCGCCGGCTGGGCGGGGTTTGTCATCGTGCCGACTCCGCCATGCGCTCACCTCACGCGCGACGACCGCCACGACGGTGTACGGGATCGCGACATACGCGGCCGCCATCCCCACGTACAGGGTCGCGAGCAACGCGGGGGTGAATCCGAAGACCGCGAAACCCACCCCGAGGATCAACAGCGTGATGGCGACCGTCGCGAGCGGGCCCGGACGGCGACCTGCCTGACGCCGCTCGGTCAGTGCATCGGTCACGCAGTCTCCCTGTCGCTCGCTGTCCGGAGTGAAGCCCGATCCGGTCCTCTCATCGTGCCTTGCGAGACGGAATTCCCGGTCGAGAACACCTCGAATCCAGACGCAGCGCGAAGGCTCACACGACCGCGTCGGCGGGCCGACGGTCTCCTCGCGTGTTCGGGGTGCTGATCACGAGGAACCGAGCATCACTGGCACCCGGATTGAAGAACCGGTGCGCCAGCCCCTGGGGTATCTCTACGCCCTTGCCGGGCCCCAACTCGACACTGCCCTCGGCAGTCTGCATCTGCGCTACACCCTCGAGGAGGTAGAAGAACTGCGTGGCCGCGTCGTGCACATGCCACTCCTCGCCTGCACCGGGAGGTACTCGCTCCTCGATGACCGACAAGCCGGGACGGTCAAGCAGTCGCCAACCATCGGACGCACCGCCCCAGACGTAATGTTCGACGTTGGTGATGTCGACCGAGCTGCCCATTGTTCGAGTCTCTCAGATCGCCCCTTCGACGCCCGAGAGATGCGATCGACTCTCTCCGCGTCGATGCACTCGCTGATGCTCAGAGCACCGGTAGCGCGGGTCTCGCGGGCTGCAGCGTGGGGACACGAAATAATGAAGTATGTCTTCCTCTGTCGAACGCCGCTCCAATCCCACTGCATGGGCCGCCTTCTGGTGCGCGCTGGCCGGCCTCGTGCTCATGCCCATCCCCCTCTTCATCGGGCTGATCGTCGGCGGCGGCCTCTCGATCATCGCTGCGGTCCTCGCCGTGATCGCCCTCTTCAAGGGCCTCGCACGCGACGGCAAGGGCATCGCGCCAGTCGTGTTCGCCGCGATCTTCATCGCGCTCACCTGGGCCGGCATCTCGGTCGGCGGGGGCACGATCTGGTAGGTCTCTCGTGCACGCGCTCGCGTCAAGCCGGCAACCGAGGTCATCACCCGCCGAGGCTGACGGGCATTGACCACGTCGTGAGTGCTCCGTAGGACGACGACGGCGACCGTTCATCCACTGGGTCGGCCGCTGTTCAGCCGCCCTTCGGCGAGTTGTCGCTGTCGTGGTCGCGGCCGGCGCCCCGGAGAATGGCGGGCCCCTGGTCGATCCCGTGGCTGGTGAGGCCGTAGAAGGCGGGCAGGAGGAGGAAGATCACCGACGCCACCAGCGGGTTGATGAGGACCCCCGCCGTTCCCGCTGCCAAGTACAGCACCACCCCGACGACGGCCCGGGGGCGCTCACGCGCGAAGTACGAGTCATCCACCTCCTCCTTGGTGAGGTCGGGATGCCGCGCCAAGTGCGAGAAGAACACCAGCCATGACAGGCACAGCAGCGCCCCGATGATCGCGTAGAGCCCGACCGCGACGCGCTCGTCCGCCAGGTTGCCAGTCCTGGCGGTCTCGGCGATGACCGCCGTCGGCCAGGGCACCAGCGCGAGTGTCGCGAGGATCCCCAGATTCGCCCACTGCAGGCCGCGGTCCATCTCCTGGATGCGAGCGAAGGCGGCCTTGTGGTTCAACCAGATCACGGCCAGATAGATGTACGAGGCGGCATACGCCAGATACGTCGGCCACTCTCCCAGCAGGGCGGCCAGCAAGCCACCTGGCTCGGAGTCAGGCGGCCTGAGATCGAGCACGAGGAGCGTGATGACGATCGCGATGATCGCGTCGCTGAACGCCACCGCGCGGCTCGTGTCCGAACGGGTTGCCGTAGTTCCCTGGTTTCGCATGCGGTCTCGTGGATCCCGCCGAGAAGCGCCCTCGGGTCGGAATGCCGCCTACCTTAGGCACGTCCGATCGAGGCCTGGAGGGCCTTCACAGCCATCGACGACGGGAGTACAGTGCGCCCCGCCCGGCGCTACTCCTCGGACGTTTCGCGGCTCGCGGCGGCGACGTACTTGTGGAGCAGTCGGGCGAACTCCAGCCGTTCGTCGTCGTCCCAGTCCTTGGTGATGTATTCGAAGGCGCGGCGCTGCTGCTGCCGGGAGCTCGCGAGCACCTCACGGCCGCGGGACGTGAGACGCAGGGTGATGCTGCGCCCGTCGGTCTGGGAGGCCACGCGTTTGACCAGCCCGTCGGTGACGCACGACGCTGCGAGGCGACTGACTGCGGTTCGTTCCATTCCCATTGCGGCCGCCACCGCGTTGACGCTCAGCATTCCGTCCGACTCCTCGACGATCGCCAGCAAGAGGTCGCGGCGCACGTCGGTTCGAGCCACGGGTGCGTCGATCGGCACGCTGCTCGTGCGCCGCCGCAATCTCGAGAAGGCCGTCCCGATGGACTCGAGCAGTTCCTCGTCGGTGGGGTTGGTCGCGGCAGCGTCGTCGTGGCTCGTCATCGGACCTCCTAGGTATGTGCATTATGCACATATGTGCTATTCTACACGTAGATGAGGCCGCCGCCCGGTGCTCTCTCGTGGATGGATGGAAGAAGTCGTATGCGTACTGCAATTGTCGCCGGTCGGGTCTTCGACGGCACCGAGATCCTCGGCCCGAAGACGGTGGTCATCACTGACGGGCTCATCGAGGCCATCGGTGACCAGACACCCGCAGACGCACAGGTGGTCGAGGCGCCCGGCGCGACTCTGCTGCCCGGTCTCATCGACGCCCACGTGCACACTGATCCCGCAGGGCTGCGTTTGGCATTGCAGTTCGGCGTGACGACGGAGCTCGAGATGCAGGGAGCGAACACTGCCCGGGACCGCACGCACATCACTCAGGATGACACCCTCGCCGACGTGCGTTCCGCCGGATTCGGTCTCACACCTCCCGGCGGGCACCCCGAGGAGCTGTTCCCCAAGGACTTCAACCCCCAGCGAGGCGGTGGCCGTGGGGGCCCCGGTGGCCGTCCCGGCGCTCCTGAACGCGTCGACCCCATCGTGCGCGCGAAGGTCACCACGCCCGAGGAGGCAGTCGACGTCGTCGGTCAGCTCGCCCGGGCCGGCTCGGACTACATCAAGTTCATGGTCGACGACGGCAGCGTGGAGGGACATCCCGGCCTGCCGATGCTCGACCAGGCGACGCTGAACGCCGGGGTCGCCGAAGCCCACAGACTCGGCATGCTGACGGTCGCCCACGCGCTCACCATCGAGGCCACCCAGATGAGCATCGAGGCGGGCATCGACGGCCTGGCGCACCTGTTCATGGACCGTCCGCACACGCCCGAGATCGTCGAGGCCATCGCACAGTCGGGCGCCTTCGTCATCGCCTGCGTGGTGCTCGACGCCTCGATGATGGGCATCACCGGCTCGGCGCTCGCGGACGACCCCCGGGTCGCCGGCAAGCTCTCCCCGGAGTGGGACGCGACCCTGCGCAGCAGCTTCAACCACTACCCGCAGGGTCGGCTCGAAGACGTTCTGGCCACCGTTCGTGCTCTGGAGGCCGCCGGAGTCGACCTCCTCATCGGCACCGACGTGTCCCAGCCGCTGCCCTTCCTCGGTGGTCTCGCGCACGGCGCGAGCGTGCATCAGGAGCTGCAGTACTTCGTCGATGCCGGGCTGGCCCCGACGACGGCGCTCAGCGCTGCCACGGCGGTGACGGCTCGTCGTTTCGGTCTCACCGATCGGGGCACGATCTCCGTGGGCCAGCGCGCCGACCTCCTCCTGGTCGCCGGCGATCCCACCACCACGATCAGCGACACGTTGAACGTGCGCGACGTCTGGCGTCGCGGCATCCGTCAGCCGGCAGCCTGAGGCGCGGGAGGCCGGTCAGTAAACTGCCGAGAATGAACTCGCCGGCGGTCCTTGCACGCGTGTCCGCCGCGCGTGTCGGCGTCGCGATGCTCTTCGTCGCGAACGCGTTGGTGTTCGCGACGATCGTGACCCGGTATCCGGAGTTGAAAGACCGGTTCGACCTCACCGAATTGACGTTCGGCTTGATGGTGGCGTGCGGCCCGCTGGGTTCGATAGTCGGGAGCATCATCGCGGGTCGGCTGGTCGCACGCCTGGGTGCCGTACCAGTTGCTGTGACGTCTTCCGTGCTGCTCGGCGTCTTGCTCACGGTGGCCGGCTTCACGAGCGGGCCGATGATTCTCGGCGCGGTGTTGTTCGTCATCGGCTTCGCGGATGCAACAGGCGACGTCGGGAACAACGCGCACGGGCTTGCGATACAGCGACTGATGGGCCGATCCATCATCAACGGCCTGCATGGGGCCTGGAGTGCCGGGGCGATCGCCGGCGCCCTCCTCGGAGCGGGTGCGCTCCGGTATGCGTTGCCCATCGAGATCCATCTGCCGGCCATGGGAGCGATCATCGTCATCGGCAGTGTCTGTGCGCTCCCGCTTGTGCGCCTGCCCACGGCGCCGTCGTCGCAGACGCGGTCGCCGTCTCATCGGAGAAGTCGGTTCAGTGCGATGCTCATCGCCGCGTGCGCCATAGCCGCCATCGGCGGGTTCCTCGAAGACGTCGGTTCCACATGGGGTGGGGTTTACGTGGTCTCCGAAACCGGCGCCAGCGTCGCCGAAGCAGCGATCCCCTTCGTCGCCTTGATGGGCGCTCTCACGCTGGGCAGATTCACCTCTGATGCACTCGTCGACTGGATCGGATCTGTCGGCACACTCCGGGTCGGCTCGGTGGCCGCCCTCGTCGGACTGCTCACCGCTACCTTCGCGCCCGAGACGTGGGTCGTCGCCGTTGGACTCGGGATCCTCGGCCTGGGGATCGCTCCAATGATCCCGCTCGCGATGGATGCCGCCGACCGGGCTCCCGGCCTCGATACCGGCGCAGGCCTGGCGGCCGCGGCGACCGTGATGCGAGTGGGCCTCCTCGCCTCGCCGTTGCTGGTTGGAGCGCTCGCCGAGTGGGCCGGCCTTCGGGTGGCGATCGCCGCCTGCCTGCTCGTTCCCGCGGTGGCGCTGGTACTTGCGGGATCGGTGCGCAACGCCGAACCGGTCGCAGCCTCGGGCGTACCCGACGTCAATCGCTGAAGCATGGGCGGCAACCCCCACGCCAGTTCGTGGGACGACGCCTGACCGACGTCTCGGTCGTCGAACTCGCTTTCCTGACCCGCACCTGAGATCTCAGCCTCCGTCCGCTCAGATTCGCCTTCAACCTAGAGGGCGCCGTCATCCTCGTCGCGGGCATCGGCGGCGCGGGCGATGAGCACGGGCTCCTCCTCGAGGCAAAGATCGATGATGCCGCGGAGAAGTCCTCCGAGGCTGGTCGAGTTCAGCAGACGGAATCGGTCGTACTCGCCGAGCGGAGCGATCGCGGCGAGCTGCCAGGCGGACTCAACCGGATCGTCGGAAAGGGTCGTCCCGGGATCCCATCGAGCCTCATCGAGCGCAGAGGCGAGGGTAGCGAGGCGGCGCACCACCTGCTCCGCTTCGCGCTGGAGCGGTGCGAGCGCGTCGTCCCAGACGAGCGGGTCCAGCGTCGACACGTCGGCCACCGGGTGCGGGTCGTCCTCGTGCCAGCTGTTGACGGAGATCCGCTCCCCGCCAACCGCGACCACGTAGACGTCCGCCGCGTCCGCCTCGATTTGCAGGATGCGCGCCATCGTGCCGATCGAGGCGCGCTCATCGCCACCGCCGGCCTCAAGCCCGCGCTCGATGAGCACCACCCCGAATTCAGGGTCTTCGTGGTCGAGCAGATGTCCCATCATGGTGAGGTAGCGCGGCTCGAACACCCTCAGCACCAGCGGTGTGTATGGGAACAGCACACTGGCCAGCGGGAACATCGCCACGCCATCCATGGGCACCAGTCAATCAGCCGCACCCCTTCTCAGCACGGCTGTCATGACCCTTGCGGGCGGGATTCAACCCCATGGGCCTGATCGGCGATCGGTTCGCGGAGCTATTGAATCGCTGTGATGTAGACGGCTGTGCCTTGCGCGAGCGCCTGAAACGTCTGGTAGGCCATCCAGACATATCCGTCGCTTCCCCAGTCGGAACCGAAGCTGTTCTGGATCAGCACCGCCTGTGTCGTGTCGTCATAGCCGATGATCAACATGCAGTGCCCGACCAGTTGGTCGTTTGGCTTCGTCGCGATGATGCCGTTGCCGATGTAGGGATTGGGCGTGCCGTCGTACTTGGCGAAGTCGGTGTAGAGCCGCGAGCCGTAGGCGAGCGCGAACCCCTGAGAGATGATGTTGCGGATGTTGTTCAGCCCGGTCTCGCCGAGCACGCTGACGTTCGACCACGCGGTCGGCTGGAAGTTCGTATCGGCGGAGAGTTGCGCAGTGCCGTATGCGGCCCAGACTGCGTCGCAGGCGCTGGAACCGGGCGCGGGCTCGGGAGCCGCCTGCATCGACGGTGTGCCGCCATTGCTCTTCAGGAATTTCAGGCAGGCGATGATCTGGCCGCCGGTGCACGTGTCGACAGGGATGTCGGACTGCCCCAGCATCTTGACATACGTGTAGTAGGGACTCGCTTGCTGCGCGCTGGATTGGGGATCGGTGATCAGCCCTGCCTGCGCCGCGGCGAAYGTGGTGAGGCCGTAGGTTGAAGACCAGACGAAGCAACTCGGCGTGTCCTGTTTTCCCACGGGCGGCAGGAAGGCGGCGTTCACCATTGCGCTGGGCGGCAGCGCGCCCACGGCTGGTGGCACACTCACCGGGCCGGGTTCAGGCACGGCGGGGTCGTACCCGTAATCCATCGTGTCGTGGATCGTGGCCATTGGAGACTCCCTCGTCGGTTGCAGGCTGGAGACCCGCAAGGGCTAGGTTACGCAGCGCGAGACTCGACCTGTGCCCCAATGACATGCCTTTGACTTGACCGCTTCCGCGTGGAGCGCGGCCTGGAGTCGCCGTCTTGTATGCGGTCGCGGATCTATGGTTCGGGGTTGAGTTGGCGGCGTTCTTCGCGTGCTTGCGTCCAGACGGTGCGGGCGGCGTCGGCGTTGAGGAGTCCGATGCCGATGCCGACGATGATGTCGATCCATCCGGTTTGTACCCAGATGGTGACCATGGCGACGGCGATGATTGCGAGGTTCGCGAGGGCGTCGTTGCGGGCGGAGAGCCACGCTGCTTTCGCCAGGCTCCCCGGGTGGTTCCGGTGGCGGACAAGGAGCAGGGCGCAGGACAGGTTGACGAGGAGCGCGCCGATGGCGGCGAGGGAGAGTGGGAGGGGTGCTGGCGGGACCGGATCCATGATCTTCAGGACTGCGGTCCAGATGGTCGTGAGCGCGGGGATCAGGATCACGAACGCGAGCACGCTGCCGACTCGGGCCCGTCGATGAGCGGACCAGGCCGCAGCGAAGAAGATCAGCAGGTTGATGCTGGCGTCCTCGAGGAAGTCGACGCTGTCGGCGAAGAGCGAGACCGAGCCGATCAGTTGGGCGACCGCGAACTCGATGCCGAAGTATCCCAGGTTGAGGACGGCCACGATGAGGACGGTGCGGCGAAGCCGTTCTGTAGTGCTGAACGAGTCAGTCATGCCTGGTCCTGCTCCCCGCCGTGGCGTGGACCGTGAACGTGTCGAGCTTTGGGAGTGCGCGGCGCACCCGTGATTCGGCTTCCACCGTGATGGCTTGGCTGTCGGCGAGGGTTCGATTGCCGTCGAGGATCACGGTGGCGTCGCCGCTGAGGCGGTGGCCGCTCCACCGCAGTCGCACGGTTCCGACGCCGGACAGGCCGGGTGTGTGCCCGAGTGCGTGCTCGGCGCGGTCGAGCAGTTCGGGTTCGATGCCGTCCATGAGTCGGCGCCCGATGCTACGGACGGTGCCCCACAGGAGGACGAAGATGGTGGCCGAGATCACCAGGCCGATGATCGGGTCCGCGAGCGGAAATCCGAGCGCGATGCCGATGGCTCCGATGACCACGGCGAGGGAGGTGAATCCGTCGGTGCGTGCGTGCACGCCGTCGGCGACGAGTGCGGCTGATCCGATCCGTCGGCCGACACGGATCCGGTAGATCGCGACCGCTTCGTTGCCGATGAAGCCGATGACGCCGGCGGCCATCAGCCAGCCGAGGTTCTCGACGGGTTGCGGGTTCAGCAGGCGGTCGATCGCCTGCCGCGCCGCGACGATGGCGGATGCGGCGACGACGCCGACGATGAACAGGCCGGCGAGGTCTTCGGCGCGGCCGTAGCCGTACGGGTAGCGGCGGGAGGCTGCGCGTCGCGCGAGGACGAACGCGATCCAGAGTGGGACCGCGGTCAGCGCGTCGGCGAGGTTGTGCACGGTGTCGGCCAGGAGCGCGACGGAGTTGCTGAGGAACACCACCGCGAGCTGCAGCAGGGTCGTCGCGAGCAGCACGAACAGGCTGATCTTCAGGGCCCGAACACCCTGCGCGCTCGCCTCGAGCGCGTCATCAACCGAGTCGGCCGCATCGTGCGTGTGCGGCACGAAGAGGTCCCTCATGAACCCGCGAACGCCACCGTGGTGCTCATGGTCGTGCGCGTGCTCATGGTTGCCTTGCTCGTGCTCATGGCCGTGCGCGTGCTCGTGGCTGTGCTCGTGCAGGTGATCGTGTCGGGTGGCACCTGTCATGCGGTCGTCTCTTCCCGCACGGCTTCGGCGTGATGATGGCGGGGAGTGCCGCCGAGGGTGTGCTCGGCTTGGAAGATCGCATCCGCGACCAGCTGGCGGGCGTGCTCATTCTCGAGGCGGTAGAACACCCTCGTGCCCTCATGGCGGGTCGCGACGATGCGCGCGAGGCGGAGCTTGGCGAGATGCTGCGAGACGGCAGGGGGTGCCTTGTCGACGATGTCGGCGAGCAGATTCACCGACAGCTCACCATGATCCCTGAGCGCCAAGATGATCCGGATACGGGTGGCATCCGCGAGCATCGAGAACACCTCGACGGCAAGCTCGACGTACTGACTATCCGGCGACCGACCGCAAATCTGCTTGTCTGCATCCATACGCAGATTATGCCACGAGCAGCGACCGCATGTTCGCGAGCCTGGCCGAGAAGGCAGGCGGAACGACTGGGGTCGGGAGCGCTCACGCTGAGGTTCATTCGCTCGTCACGCGCGGGAGCCGGACAGGAGTCGCAGCATCCGCCGTCGGAGAGTAGCTGTGGCTGCCTGGGCCCATCGCTGGGCAGGAGCGGATGTGGACGATGAGCTTCGCCGGACTGGGCCCAGCCGTCGTGACTTTGCGCTGTGGGGTCGAGCCACGCGCGTTTGCGACCGACTTCAGCTGTTGATTTCCTCAGCTCTCTTCGGAAGTATTCGCGCATGAGTGAGAAGTCCGACTCCGAGCAGATCGACGACATCATCGCGCAGCAGAGCGCCTGGAAACAGGACGTTCTCGTCGCGCTTCGAGCTGCGATCACGGCCGCCGACCCGGCTGCCGTCGAGGTCGTCAAGTACAAGAAGCCCTCCAAACCGGAGGGAGTTCCGTTTTGGACACATGACGGAGACGTCTGCTTCATCGACGTGCTCAAGAGCGCCGTCAGGCTGACGTTCGCGAGAGGTGCCCGCATGGAAAGCAGCGATCACTTCAACACCCGGCTGGACAGCAAAGTCGTCCGAGCCATCGACTACTTCGAGGGAGACCGCGTGGACGAAGCGGCGGTCAAGGCGCTCGTCGCCGAGGCCGTGGAACTCAACGTCGCACCCAGGTGACAGTCGTCGCGGAGGAGCCGAGCCGATCACCCAATTCAGGCGATCGATCGCGACCTTCGCAGTGCCTGGCCCAATGCGAGGACCCGCGCATGGATCGCCTAACGCGACGACACGGCGCGCGGCCGTCGTTCGAGCAGAAATGGCGTCTCGACGAAGCCGAGGGCTTGATAGACAGGTACGGCCCGTGAGTTGGCGCTTACCGTCACTCGTGGAATTCCGAGGTCGTCAGCGATGACGGTCAACGCACGGATCAATTGACTGCCTACTCCGCGACCACGATGACTCAGTTGCACGAACACGCTCTGGATGTCTCCCGTGCGCCGGTGTCTGTCTCGGATGTCCGGAACACGCTCGAACACGATGAGCCACGCCATCCCGATGAGAGCTCCTTCGAACTCCGCAACCCGACAGATCACGCTGTCGCCCCGCTCCAGCATCCATCGAGCAAGCGAACTTGCGAACTCGATCCGCTCCGCGTCGGTCGCAGGACTCGGAAGATCCGCCCAGAGTTCCTTCAACTGGGCCAACGCCGTCGTATCCGCCGGGCCGGCGGTTCGTATGCACACTCCGCTATTCACAACATGAGCGTCCGCCCTTGCAGAGCTGTACGCAAGCGGATCGCTAAGGCGACGGCACCACTGGGGCTTCGTGGTCAATCGGGTGGTCACGTCCGGCCATCGAAGTCGGAGCCCGCGACCTCGTAGACGGAGTCCTGGTCGCATGAGTACGTTGACGTTCATGGCCAACGAAGACCCGGTGATCACGAACCCGGAGCGCTATCGCACGATCTTCGAGAACGACTTCGTCCGCGTGCTCGACTACAGCGACGAGCCGGGGGAAAGCACCACGTCGCACGTGCACCCCAACAGTGTGATGGTGACGCTCACTGGGTTCCAGCGACGGCTGAGCACCGGAGGAGGCACGCGCGAGGTCGATCTGCCAGCGAACCAGGTGCTCTGGCTCCCGGCGCAACGCCACGCCGGCGAGAACATCGGCCGGACGCCGACGCACACCATCCTCGTCGAGCTGAAGGGGGATGCCGCGGGGACCGTCGACGAGCACGTCATCGGACCCAACACGTGAGGCAGAGCGGATCGGTAATCGGGCGGGTGACGCGGCCTCCACGGCAAGAGCACAGTCGTCGCAGCTCCGTCTTGAGTCCAGTGCCCTTTCCCTATTGGGCTCACACGTAGATCGCGACGAGCTTGTCGAGGGACTCCTCGAGGCCCTTCTTCGAGAGCGCGAGCTGCTCGGGGTCGATGTAGCCGAGTTCGGTGACGGTGAGTCGAGTCGCGTCGTCGTCGCCGATCGACTCGAACGTGATGACGTGCCGCACGTCGCGCGGGATGCCCGCGGCCCCGATGGTCGCGGGGTCGATCGTGGCGCCGTGCTCGTCGGCGATGTTGTGGATGAACTCGAGGCGGTGCGGGGCGTCGACGAGCGTGTGCGCCCAGGTGCTGTACAGCGCCGGGAACCCCCAGTCGGGGGCGCTCATGCACACGAGGGACGTGCCGCCGACGCGAACGTCGAGCTCGGCGACCGTGCAGGTGAAGCCGTTCGGGCCCCACCAGCGAAGCACGCGGTCGGGTTCGGTCCACGACTTCCAGGCCGCCTCGATGGGGGCGGGGATGTCGCGGCTCACGACGACATCGTGTGTCTCGTGCTGGGTCGTGTCGTTCATCGTGGCTCCTCCGGTGCAGGCCGCCGCCGCGGCATCCATTTCACTTCGATGATCGAAGCGTAGGTCACTACGATGATCAAAGTCAATGCCGTAGACTCGACGCATGAAGCGAGCTGAAGGGCGGTCGACCTGCCCCACCAACTTCACCGTGGAGACCTTCGGCGACAGCTGGTCGCTGCTGATCATGCGCGACCTGCTCACACTCGGCAAGCACACCTTCGGGGAGTTCCTTCGGTCCGAGGAGCGCATCGGTCCGAGCGTGCTCGCCGACCGCCTCGCCCGACTCGAGCGCGGCGGAATCATTGTGCGCACCCCGAGCGAGACGGATGCCCGCAAGGTCACCTACTCGGCGACGGAGCGCGGCATCGCGGCGATCCCGCTCTTGTACGAGGCGGCGCGATGGGGCATGGGCGGCGTTCCCATCGAGGAGGACGATCCGTGGGAAGCGGTCATGGCGATGGACCGCCACGACGTGCTCGACGCGTGGCAGCAGGCCGTGCGCGAGGGTGGTTCGCTCCTCGGAGGCGCGGAGAGCGCGTTCGCGCGACTGAGCGCCAGGGCACGCGCGGTCGTGTGACGGCGACGGTAAGCGGCGAACACGTGGAAATCCGCGGCATTTGTCATCGGTCCTGTGGGCTAGATTCCATGAGAAGTGGCCAATTCCTACACCGGCAGGTTCCCATGAGCCCCCGCCGCAGCCACTGCATGCCGACTCTCTCTGATGCCGCTGAGCGATCCGCGGTGCAACGGAATCGAAGAAGCGTGGGCGGCGTTTGGCGAGACATGTGGTGTGCTACTACACGGCTGCTCAAATGCGAGTGTCAGTACCCCGCTGCGCGCGTTCGACGATTCGCCGGCGCGGCCAGCCACTGCATCGACTCTTCGGAGGAGTTCACCAGTGCACGGTAGCTCCCACCCGGGCCCGCCTCGGGGTGGCTCTGCGGCAATGCGGCCGCGCGGAGCGACGTCGAGATCCGACTGGCTGCGGACCGCAGAACCTCGACCAGCGGCATCCACGGGGCGTCGTCATTCGGCACGACGGCCCCGACAGACGCGACGGTCTCGCCAGCGGCGCCCGCGATCGGCACGGCGATGCCGCGGGCGCTCGGATGGATGTACCCGTCGGCGACGGCGAAGCGCCGCGTTCGAACGCGGTGGAGTTCACGGCGCAACTCCGCGGCATCCGTGATGGTGGCGTCGGTGAGCGAGCGAAGCGGGCCGGCGAGCACCTCGTCGCGGGTCCCGGCGTCGGCGTCGGCGAGGAGCACGAGTCCGGCGGCGGAGGCATGCAGCGGAAGGCGCCCGCCGACGATGGTGGCGTTCACGACGGCGTCGCGCCTGGAGAGCCGTTCGAGGAACAGTACGTCGCCGCCGCTCAGGATGCCGAGCTGGACGTGCTGGCCGATGACGTCGTGCACCGCCTGGAGGTGCGGCATGGCGATCTCGCGCAGCCCGAGCGCACCAGGGGTGCGACAGGCGAGCTCCCACAGGCGCACCCCGAGGCGGTAGGTGCGGTCGGCGCTGCGCTCGACGAGGCCCTGCTCCTCGAGGTCGGCGAGCAGCGCATGGGTGGTCGCGACCGGCAGTCCGCTGCGCCGGGAGAGTTCCGACAGCGTGAGGAACGGGGCGTCGATGCTGAAGGCGTCGAGCAGCTGCAGTTGACGACTCAGTGTCGATCGACCTGCGGATGCGCGCGCCATGGCGACCCCCTCTCGCGTCGAGCATAGCTCGCCGCTTTCGAATGATTCGAAGACGGTGCCCGAGAGCAATCGCGCCCGCCTACCGTGTGCCTACCGAAGGTCGACGACAGAGAGGCGGCGATGATGCCGAGCGAGACCGGAGTCGATGTGCTGGCCGTGGCCACGAAGACGATGGCCGCCGACGATGTCGTCTCAGTCGTGCTCAGACGGCCCGACGGCGGTCGACTTCCCGATTGGACGCCGGGCGCGCACCTCGACTTGGTGCTGCCCGATGGCACCACTCGTCAGTATTCGCTGTGCGGCGACCCGAGGGAACCCGACGCGTACCGGATCGCGATCCTTCGTGAGGCCGACGGGCGAGGGGGATCCCGCTTCGTCCACGACGAACTGCGCGAGGGCGACCTGGTCGGGTTCGGCGGCCCGCGCAACACCTTTCGACTCACCCCCGCGCCGTCGTTCGCATTCGTCGCGGGTGGCATCGGCATCACGCCGATCCTCCCGATGCTCCGGGCGGCGAGCCTGCTCGGCGCCGATTGGCGCCTGCTCTACCTCGGCCGTTCCCGGCGCCGCATGGCCTTCCTCGACGACCTCGCGGAGCACGGAGACCGGGTCACGGTGGCGGCATCCGACGAGGTCGGGCCCACCGACATCCGCGCCTGGTTTCAGTCAGGGCCGGATGCCGCGGCGCTGGCTGAGACGAAGCTCTACGCCTGCGGCCCGGCACGCTTGACCGAGGCGATCTCCGAACTCGCGGCCGAACGCCGACCGGGGTGGACCAGGCTCGAGCGGTTCGCGGCGGTCGACCGCGGCGAACCCGTGCGGACCACGCCGTTCGACGTCGAGATCGCCGGCACGGGGCGAAGCATCAGTGTCCTGCCGGGGGTGCCGGTCGCCGACGCGTTGCGGAGCGCGGGCTTCGACCTGCTCACGTCATGCTCGCGCGGCGTGTGCGGGACCTGCGAGACACGGGTCGTCGCCGGCGTGCCCGACCACCGCGACTCGATCCTCGACGATGCCGAGCGGGCCGACGGCACCTGCTTCTTCCCGTGCGTCTCGAGGGCGAAGAGCGAACGGCTCGTGATCTCCCTCTGAGACGCGACGCTCCGCAGACCGACGACCAACGCGCCGACCACCACACCGCCTCAACGAGGAGAGCCCCGATGACGACCCGCACGCCGCCCCTTGCCACGGCGATTCCCACCATGCACGAGGACCCGTTCAGCCGGGAGGTGCTCGCCGACCCGCTTCCGTTCCAGCACCGCCTTCGCGAGGCAGGGGAGGTGGTGCTCCTGGAGCGGTACGGCGTCTACGCGATGGGCCGCTACGGGACCGTTCGCTCCGCGCTGCTCGACTGGCAGGGGTTCGAGTCCTCGGCCGGCGTGGGGATCGCCGATTTCCGGAGCGAGAAGCCGTGGCGGCCGCCGAGCCTGCTGCTGGAAGCCGACCCTCCGCATCACGACGCGCCCCGGTCTGTGCTCGAGAAGATCCTGGGCCCCCGGGAGCTTAGGGAATTGGCGCCCCGCTGGCAGGCCGACGCCGACGACCTTGTCGACGAGGTCCTCGCGCGAGGCGTCGAGTTCGATGCCGTCGAGGCGTTCGCGGAGGCTTACCCGCTCCGGGTGTTCCCCGATGCCGTCGGCATCCCGACCGAGGGGCGCGAGCATCTGCTGCCCTACGGCGACCACCTGTTCAACAGCTTCGGGCCGGAGAACTTCCTCGTACAGCACGGAGCGTCGCAGATCGGCGAGCACTCGGCTTGGGTGAACGAGCAGTGCGCACACGATCGGCTCGCACCCGGTGGCTTCGGCTCGGCGATCTGGGCCGCCGCCGACCGGGGCGACCTGGCACTCGACCAGGCCCCGCTCATCGTCAGGTCGCTGCTTTCGGCGGGCGTGGACACCACGGTGCATGCCATCGGAGCAGTCCTCCACGCGTTCGCGACCCACCCTGACGCCTGGGCGCAACTCCGCGCCCAGCCTGCCTTGGCGCGCGTGGCCTTCGATGAGGCGATCAGGCTCGAGGCGCCCGTGCAGACGTTCTTTCGCACGACCACCCGGGAGATCGAACTCGGAGGCGTGCGGATCCCCGAACGCCGGAAGATCCTGATGTTCCTGGGCTCGGCGAATTCCGACCCGAGGCGTTGGAAGGATCCCGAGCGGTTCGACCTCTTCCGGGATCCATCGGGTCACGTGGGGTTCGGCATGGGCATCCATCAGTGCGTCGGCCAGCACGTCGCGAGACTCGAGGCGACCTCGCTCCTCACGGCTCTGGCGCGACGGGTCGAGTCGATCCAGCTCATCGGCACCCCCGACCGGCACCTGAACAACACCCTCCGTGCCTGGAAACGGATGCCGATGCGCGTCGCAGTCGCCTGAGTCAGGAACGAGGCGATCCTGGCCGCTGCCGGGCCATCACGAGACAGGCGTCAGACCGGCTCGTTCTTCGGGAGATCGGTGACCGCGGCGATCAGGCAACTGGTGGCGAAGCGCAGTGCCGTCAGTCCGACGGCACTGGTATTTGCCGGCGGGCGATGGCTTCGAGGCCGCCGCTTGCAGCGAGCAGGGCGAGGAGCAACCGTCGGCCTGCCTCTGCGTCCGCGGGAGTCAGCGATGCCAGCACGTCTGCCTCGAACGCCCCGCGCTGGCGCCGTGCCAGTTCGATCGCGGCCCGGCCGCTTCCGGTGAGCGCGATCCGGCGCAGCCGGCTGTCCGCGGCATCCGGAGACCGTTCGACGTAGCCGAGCTCCTCCAGCTCGATGACCGCCTTCGACGCCGCCTGCTGGGTGACGCCCAGCGCGACGCCGAGCTCGGTGACGGTCGGGGTGTCAGCAAGGAGACGTTGGAAGACGTAACCGTGGGATCGGCGGATCCGCGGATGCCCCGCGGCTCGGAGGCGCGCGAGCAGGATCTCATCAACCGCAGCGCCGGCGAGCGAGGCGAGGATGGGCAGGTCGAGTCGTGACGGGTCGACAGTGGACATTTTCACAACTATAGTTGTGTTTCATGACGCCACCGGCAAAACCCTCTCAAATGGCGGGCGGCGACCCGGTGCACGTTGCCCGGGCCCTCCACTCCGCACTCGAGTCAGGCCGGCACGGTTCCCAAATCGAGGCCCTGTTCACGCCCGATGCGGTCACCACGGAGCATCCGAACGCAATCTCACCGCAGGGTCGCACTATTGAGCTCCACGACATCCTTGCCGGGTCGGCGGCGGGTGCGGCGCTCCTCGCGCACCAGCACTACGACGTGCACGACGCATTCGCCACGGGAGACCTTGCGGTGCTCCGGCTCACCTGGACGGGCGTGATCGCGGCCGACCGCGGCCCGTTCCGAGCCGGCCAAGAGCTCACCGCCCACATCGCACAGTTCGTGAGAGTGCAGGACGGGCGCATCGCCTCCATCGAGACGTACGACTGCTACGAACCGTTCCCCTGATCCCACGGGCATGCGAACCCGGAGGGCCTCGTCATCGACATCCCCTCAAGCGGATCCGTCTGCGGGCATGTTCAGCGAAGGTCGCGTCGCAGCGGAACGGCGATCGCGACGCAGGCGGCAGCCCCGGCGTAGGCGAGCAGAACGAGCGCGCCGATCGCCGGTGACGTCGGTGCGGTCGACGCGATGGGGAGTTGCTCGGCGATGGCATCGCTGAGGAAGGTGAAGTCGGTCAGCGCCGCCGTCGCGCCTCCTGGAAGGTACGGGTGGATCGCGTTCACGCCGGGGATCATCATGAGCACATGCTCGAGGAAGTAGAAGTATCCGACCACGATGCCGACCGCGAGGAGCTGGTGTCGAGCGAGCGCACCGATGGCGACGCCGAGGATCATGTAGACGAGGGCCGCCAGCGTGAGTCGTGCGAGCAGGGTGACGAGGCCGGCCGGCGGGACGCCGAGCTCGACGCCCTGCAACGTCGCGCCGAGTGCCACGCCTGCACCCGCGAAGAGGGAGGCGACGAGCCCGTACGCGAGGCCGAGCATGGCGTACACGACGAGCTTCGCGACGAGCACGCGGCCGCGGCGGGGGACAGCGAGGAAGGTCGTGCCGATGGTGCGGTGCCGGTACTCGCTTGTGACGGCGATCGTGCCGATGAGCGCGGGGACAAAGAGCAGCAGGCCGCTCATGCCTACGACGATGCCGACGCCCTCGACGGTGTCGAGTCCGGGCAGTGGCGGGGTGGCATTCTCGGGGCCGACGATGGCCAGGATGCTGGTCAGCCCGCCGCCGCTGCCGGCGGCGACGATGAGGGACCACATCGGGAGCCGGGTGGCGAAGAGCTTGGCGAGCTCGCCTCGGATCAGTCGGTTCATGCGCGGACTCCTTCGGTGCGTGTTGCTCCGGATGCTCCGGGCGCGGTGTGAGATGCGGTGTCCGATGTGAGCCGCAGGAAGGCCTCTTCGAGGCTCGTGCCGTGCTCGGTGAACTCGACGAGCGACCCCTCCCACGCCACGTGCCCGTGATCGACCAGCACGAGATCGTCGATGCCGTGCTGGAGTTCCGTGAGGACGTGACTCGAGAGCAGGACCGTGCGACCGTCGGCGGCGAATTCGCGCAGGAAAGTGCGAAGCCAGACGGTGCCCGCCGGGTCGAGCCCGTTCGACGGCTCGTCGAGCACGAGCACTGCGGGATCCCCGAGGAGTGCCGTGGCGAGGGCAAGCCGCTGCCGCATGCCGGTCGAGAAGGCGCCCGTTCGACGGTCGAGGTATGCGGCGATACCCGTGAGTTCCGCCACTCGCCCTGCATTCGCCGGCTTATGGCCGCCAAGTGCGCAGTACGCGTGGAGATGTCCGCGCGCCGTCATCGAGGGATGGGCCGCGGCGATGTCGAGCACGGCCCCCACCGTGCCGGAGGGGTCGTCGAGTTCGCGGTACGGGACACCGCCGATAAGGGCGGTTCCCGTATCGGGACGCGTGAGGCCCAGCAGCATCCGGAGCGTCGTGGACTTGCCCGCGCCATTGGGACCCAGGAACCCGGTAACCCGGCCCGGATGCGCGCTGAAAGTGACGTCGCTCACGGCGTCGACCCCGGCGAAGCGCTTTGAGAGGCCGAAGACCTGGATGTCCGTGCCGCTCATCTCCGAACCTGCTGCGTGATCGCGGCGGAGACACCCGGTGCATCGGCATCGCTCAGGAGGAGCCCGCCGAAATCCCAGTCCGGATGCAGTTCGACGCGACTGATCGCATCGCTGGCGAACGAGTCGTTCGAGCGCCCCGCCATCACCGCCTCCCTACCAGGAAAATCGACGCGCAGCGTCGAGGCATCGACACGGATGGCGGTCATCGGATGGTTCCTCTCGTTGACGTACTCTTTGATCAGACATTGAGAATGTTATCACTATGAGAATGGTCGTGATGCCGTGTCGAAGAAATCGCCGATCGCTGATGTCGTCATGCATCCGGTTCGTCTGCGGATCATCCAGCAGATCGGCATCCGCCGGGTGACCACAGCGGAGCTTCGGGCGGCCCTTCCGGATATCCCGCAGGCGACGCTGTATCGCCACATCGCGGCCCTCGTTGAAGTGGACATCCTCGCCATCGTCGATGAGCGGCGGGTGCGCGGGGCCGTCGAACGGACCCTCGCCCTCGGCGGGCGGATGGCCCACGTCGATCACGCGGAGCTCCGCGAAATGGGCGAGCAGGAGTTGCGCCAGTCCTTCCTGACCTTCCTCGCTCACCTCGGCGAGACTTTTGATCGCGCGAGCAGCGACGGCACCTTCCGGGACTTCCTCGGCTTCGGGCAAATGCAGTTGCAGGTCACGACCGCCGACCTGACGGAGATCCAGGCGCGCCTGAGCGAACTGCTGACGCCGTACATCACCTCAACGAGTCCCGGCAGCCGCACAGTGACGCTCGCAACGGCCCTCATCCCCGAAGCCGCAGCTCCGACCTCGTCAGGCAGGACCAGTTCACAACCGGAGGCGGAGCCACACGAAGGGATACGAGAGCATTCCTGAAGCCGGTCGGGCGGTCAGCGATTGGACGTGCGTAAGTGGATCCTTGACTGGCTCGAAGCGTCACGACGATGATCCTGTGGCAGCATCCTCCCGGGTGCCAACCCGCCAGTGCGCGAAAGCATCGGAGTACGGTCTAGCTATCGTTGAAGCGCGGTCGTCCGCAGCGCGCCGGAAACGTTGGCCCATTCATCCACTCTCGCCTGATCCCAGGAAATGGCGACTGATAGCTCCGGAAATGGCCCGATCTGAAGCGCAACATCGCCTTCGCCGGTGTGCATATGGAGACCATGAGCCGTTGAACTGCAGCGGAAATGCCTCGGGACGAACTGCCAAAATTACGCCCAGCCGATGTGGCACCGAACTCAGCGAGATGCGTCAGCTTGGATGTAGTTCGGTGATTGCAGTCCGGAGCCGCCCGGGATCCAAGCCGAGCGCCCACTCGGTGACATCGGTGACGAAGCGGGTGTATGCGTCATATTCGAAGGCGCCAACGTCGTTCACGTACGCGCCATAGCCATCGACGGCGATGAAGATCCGAATGCACGCGTCGAACGGGTTGCCGGTGAATTCGCCCGTCGCGACCCCGGCCTCGATGAGTTCGAGCAGTCGAGCGCGGTCGAGCGCCTCCTGTTCGACGAGCGCGGCCGCGAGAGTGGGAGTGAACCGGCAGAGGTGACGCGCATTCAGCCAAAGACGGGCGATGTCGCGACCCTCGACGCTCTCGACGCGCTCGACCATTCTCGCGAGTCGTTCGAGCGGCGCGCCGTGCTCGGGCACCATGGCGTTGCGCTCGTCTGCGACCGCCTGCACGAACGCGGCGATGACGAGGTCTTCGGCGACTGGGAAATAGTGGGTGATCAGGCCCGGCCGAACGCCGAGTCGCTCGGCGACGGCGCGCAGGGTGATGCGCTCGAGCCCATCGGTGAGCGCTATACCGGCGGCTTCGCGCACGATCTCGGCTCGGCGCTCGGTGGGTCGCTTTCGCGAGCGGGCGACCGGAGCACTTGACACCATGCGATTCATGTTATTGGATGAGCGACCAATAACCAATTGGTCTCCCGACCAATAGCGGTGCCGCCTCGGGCAGATCGACGGCACCGGCTCCAGAATTCCGAGAGGATCCTCGTGCCAACCAGCACCGACCCGGCAACGTCGCCGGCATTCGTCGACACCGCAAGCCGCCCCGAGACGCGGGGCATCGAGCTGGTGAGCCCGTCCGACCGGCACGGCCGGGCCCGCGACCTGTTCTGGGTATGGGCCGCGCCCAACGTCAGCGTGTTGAACTTCACCATCGGCGCGACGATGATCCTGCTCGGACTCGAGCTCTGGCAGGCGATCCTCGTCATCGTCGCCGGCTCACTGCCGTGGGTGTTCCCGGGCATCCTCGCGATCGCCGGTCCCGCCGCCGGAACCTCCGGCTCGGTGATCACCCGCGCGCTGTACGGCGTCATCGGCAACAAGCTCGTCGTCGCGTTCACGGGCTGGCTCATCTCGGCGGTCTTCCTCGCCCTCAACTGGCTGGCCTCCTCGTTCATGGGCGCCGACCTGCTCGCCCAGTCAGGGCTCACCGACCCGGTGCTGGGGCCTGTGCTCGTCACGGTCGTCGTGTCGGCGATCACGGTGGTCGTCGCGGTCTACGGGCACGCGCTCATCATCAAGAGCTACTCGGTGATCACCATCGTGCTGCTCGTGGTCTTCCTGGCTGTGACCGCGTTCATCCTGCCCCACGTCGACTGGAGCTACCGGGCGGCCGAGCCGCTCGACGGCGTACCGCTCTGGTCGGCGATGACGGTCGGCTTCACGATCCTCGCCTCAACGCCGCTCTCGTATGCCAACAGCCCCGACATCGCGCGCTACCTGCCGCGCTCGACGAGGTCCTCGCACATCATCGCCGCGACCGCCCTCGGCGGTGCCCTGCCCTGCATCTTCTTCACGATCGTCGGCGCCCTGCTGGCCACCGCCGTCAGCGACACGGCGATGGCCGCCGGCATCGAATCGGCCCTGCTCGACCTGCTGCCGGCCTGGCTCGGTCCGATCTTCGTCCTCGGGGTCATCGTGAACACCGTCGCCTTGAACGGCATGACCACCTACACCTCCAGCATGGCGCTGCAGGCGGTCGGCGTCCCGATCCGCCGCATCCCCTCGGCCATCGTCGTGGGCGTCATCGGCACGGCCCTCACCCTCTACCTCGTGATGTCGACGAACCTGCTCGACGCGGTGAACCTCATGCTGCAGTTCCTCGTGATCGTCTCGGCCCCTGCGATGGCGATCTTCACGACCGACATCATCCTGCGCCGCAACCGCTACGACGGCGTCGCGCTCTTCGATGAGGATCGCGGTGGGCCATTCTGGTACACGGGCGGCTGGAGCATCCCCGGCATCAGCGCGGTCGTCATCGGCGGGCTCGGCACCGCGCTCTGCCTGTCGACGGACATCTGGTCGGGTCCGATCTCCGAGGCGATGGGATACATCGACCTCTCCGTGCCGGCCGGCATGATCGTGGCCGCGGGTGTCTACCTCGGTCTCTCGAAGACCTCGCTCGGGCGGAGCCCGCTCCGATGAGCGCCGCGGATGCCGCAGGCTGGCCGGATGCCGCGGATGGCTCAATCCGAGCGGACGCCGTCACCGGCCCCCACCCCGGCCGATACCCCGGCGCGGCGGCCGGGCGGCCGCGTCTCGCCACCTGGCAGGAAGCTCCGGACAATCGCTGGGCATTCGCGCACCTCGGTGAGCTGGTGCCGACCGCGACCGTTGCACGCAACGTGCCGGCCGTGCCGGCCGACGCCACCGTGCGGCTGGACACGCTGACACCTGCGCTGCCCGAGCTGGAAGCGCGGCTCGAGCGGAGCTTCACCGATGCGTTCCTCGTGGTGCGCGGCGAAGACGTGCTCGCGGAGTACTACCGGCCGGGCTTCGCTCCKGACAGCCTGCACCTCGTGATGAGCGTCTCGAAGTCGCTGTGCGGGCTCGTCGTCGGCGCACTCATCGACGAGAGCCGCATCGACCCCGAGCGGCCGGTGACCGCCTACGTGCCCGAGCTCGCCGGCTCGGTCTACGACGGGCCGAGCGTCCGGCACGTGCTCGACATGCAGATCGCCATCGACTACGACGAGGACTACACGAACCCGGCCGCCGAGGTGCAGGCGCACGACCGCGCGGGGGGCTGGCGCGACCGACGCACCGGTGATCCCGACGACACGTACGCGTTTCTCAGGACGCTCCGCGGCAGCGGTTCGCTTGGGGAGTTCCAGTACTGCTCAGCGAACACCGACGTCCTCGCCTGGGTCGTCGAGCGAGTCACGGGTCTGCGCTACAGCCACGCGCTGTCGGTGCACCTCTGGTCGAAACTCGACGCGGACCACGACGCCACGATCACCGTGGATGCCGCCGGCTTCGGCTTCGCGAACGGCGGGGTCTCGTGCACGGCGCGCGACCTTGCACGGGTGGGCCGACTCATGCTCGATGGCGGGCTCGCCCCCGGCGGCCGGGTCGTGTCGGAGGATTGGGCGAGCGCGGTCCTCGGCGGCGGAGACCGCGAGGCGATGACGTACGAGGCCTTTACCACGGCGTTCCCCAACGGTTCGTACACGAGCCAGTGGTGGTGCATGGGCAACGAACGCGGCAACGTGAGCGGAATCGGCATCCACGGCCAGAACCTGTGGCTTGATCCGCAGACGGATTCCGTCATCGTGAAGCTCTCGACCTGGCCGGACCCCGACTCGGCGTTCTGGCACGGGGTGCAGAGCGAGTTGCTGCTCGACGTGAGCAAGGCGCTCGACTCATTCGCCTAAGACCCAGGGCACGACCACGGGCCGCCGCTTCTCCACGACATCCAAGCGTTCTCGGTATGAAACACCGACCTCCTGAAATCGCTCGAGCGTATGGAGGCAGACGGCCTCCTCGTCTACGCCGCCGCCTAGCTCTGTGCGTCGCGAACACGCGGTCTACCAGTGACGCTGCCCACAAGCCGGTCGTGATCCGGACCAACGGTATCCGAACGTTCGAATCGGCTGCGGACACCAAGGCGAGGGCCCAAAACAGGATCCCTGATCGGACGCTGGCTCGCGAGCCGAGTCGCTGTGCTAATTGGACACCGCTGGCGAGGGTGCGTCGATCGCCAGCTTGACGCCGATCGCGCCGAGGAGCGTGCCGGTGACCCATTTCTGCCAGCGAATCCACACAGGTCTGCGCTGCAGGAACATCGCCACAGAGCCGGCGGCGAGGATGATGGCTCCGTTCACTGTCACGCCGACCAGAATCTGAATGGCACCGAGTTGGAATCCTTGGGCGACGACGCTGTCGGCTGACGGGTCGATGAACTGTGGGATCAGTGCCAGGTACAGGATGGCGACCTTGGGGTTCAGGAGGTTCGTCACCAATCCCATACGAAAGAGCTTGCCGGCTGAGTCGCGAGGGAGCTCGTTCGTCTCGAACAGTGACGTGCCGCCCGGGCGGAGGGTCTTGTAGGCCAGCCACAGCAGGTAGAGGGCGCCCGCGATTTTGAGGGCAATGAACAGCCAGGGCACCACGAGGAATACTGCTGCCAGCCCGAGGTTCGCCATCGCCATGTACGCGACGAAACCGACCGCCGTACCGGACAGAGACGTCATTCCTGCGCGCCAGCCTTGGCTGATGCTTCGCGAGACGAGGTACATCATGTTCGGGCCAGGTGTGAGCGCCAGTCCCAACTCGACCAGGGCGATGCCTGAAGCGGCGGCCAACGAAATCATGAATTCCTTCGCGAGATAGGACGGATGGGCATCCTCATCGATGCGAAGTTCTTCGAAGTCTCCCATGAGTACACCTCGTGGCACGGGCAACGGGATTTCGCCACCTGCCATTCTCCCGTTGGCGGTTGCGCGGTGTGATCGGCGACGCTAATCGCGGAGCCGCAGCACGAAGGCCCGCGAGGCGGCGTTGGGGCTGGCCGCCACACGACTGCGGGTCCGGAACGAGCGTATGCGTCGGCGATCGACTTCCGGTCACAGGCCTGATGCTCGAACCTGGTTGTCGATACTCTGATGCGAGCTGCAAGTCACGAATCGATGACCGATGAGGTTCGCATGGGCAGTGTCCGACGTACCGTGACCACGACCGACGTTCGCGAGCTCGAAGTGCTGACGGCCGGTGACCCGACCGGCTACCCATGGTTGTGGATCCCGGGAAGCCCGTCGGCGGTCGCCGACTACCCGCTACTGGACGACCTCGCGACGAAGCTCGACCTTCGGCTGGTGACATGGTCCCGGCCAGGGTATGGCGGCTCCTCGCCTCGACCGGTGCAGGATCACTGGCCTCGCATCGTGGACGACGTTCCGGACATCGTCGCCATTGCGGACGAGTTGCGGATCGACGAGTTCGTCGTCGTGGGTTGGTCCGGCGGTGGGCCGCGCGCCTTGGCATGCGCGGCCATGCTGCCGACGAGGTGCCGAGCCGCGGCGACGCTCGCCAGTCTTGCCCCGCACGACGCCGTGGGCCTGGACTGGATGGCCGGGATGGGACCGGGCAACGTCCTCGATTTCACCGCGGCACTGGAGGGACCCGAAGCATACGGCGCGTTCCAGGAAACGTACTTCCTGCCGATGACATCCGCCGGAGTGGGCGATGTCGCCGCTGGCTTGGCGGCCTTGCTGACCCCGTCTGATGACCCCGCGTTCACGCGGGGCCTGGCCCAATGGTTGACCGAAATGATGCACCGCGCCGGGGCGCAAGGCGTCGTCGGCGCCCGCGACGACGGGTTGGCCTTGGTGGCCCCGTGGGGATTCGACCTGGACAGCATCGATGTGCCCGTTGCCATCTGGGCGGGTGGCAAGGACGTGACGGTCCCCTTCGCCCACGGTGAATGGCTGGCATCGAACGTTCCCGGCGCGGTCCCCCATCTCCTCTACGACGCGGGCCACATCACCCTCGTCAACGACCTCGAACAGGTCTTGCGAGAGCTGCTTCAACTTAAGTAGGGCAAGCCGACCAGGACGACCTCGTCCGATCGCTGGTTCGCCCAAAGGTTGCAAGCTCGAGCGCAACCGCCGGCTGACTCGCCGCTCAACTCCGGAGAGAGACTGCCCGATGATCGATCGGCTTTCGGCTCACTCTTTGATTCGGCCGGCTTGGCTGCGGCGGCGAGACATGCCGGGGCGATCGTCTGGGCGCTTAGCCTGCGCGAACAGGTCTCGATCAACGAGATCCTCGTGCGGCCCACCCATCAAGTGCACGCCTGGAATGCCTCCCGTCGAGCGACATGAAGGGTCGCGTGGGGCGCCGCAGCGGTGCCCAACAGTTAGGGGAGCATCCCGCCCAAGCCCCCGGAGGCAAGATCCACCATGCGGATCTTCGCGCAACGGGCACACTCCTCATACGGAGCGACATCCGGTTCACGATGCACCACCCACCGATGTGCACCTAGCCGGCACCTGAACGGCGTCCGCCCCATAATCACACCCTCAATCTGGGAACCGTGAATCTGAGGCGAAGGCTACTACACCCGCACACCGATCACCACGGACCCCCATGGATCGCCGCGGATCGCCATGGACCGCGAGAACGAGCCACCCGATGACGACTTCCGAACAGAACAGAGGAAGTAGGGCGAGAGCTGCATCGGCCGTCAAACGCTGCCGGCGCCGGGGCCGGCCTGATCCCGCTTCTCCTGTTCGATCCGCGCCTGCTCATGGGCGGCGCGCTCAGCGGCGGGATCCTCCGAAGCGGCACGGGAGCGTCCCGCGCTCCTGACCAGCAATACGACGATCGCAGCGAGTATCACGAGCCCGACGATCCACAACAGCGGATCCATGACGCACCTCCTCATACCCGACCCCGCCGACGTCGACGATCCATACAATATTCCTGATGCGTCGGTGCCGCTATGAACTCGTCCGGCCACGGTTCCTGCTCGACCGGGACGTCTACACCTCGCCGGCGCACCTCTGGGCCTCGCCCGGTACCTGCAAGCAGGTCGGGCGCGTGTGCCGGTCGGTGTTCGGACGCCCGCGAGCGGATGCGACCTGAACGGCTGAACGATGACCCCTTCCAGGGCCGACACCAGCCGCCACGGGAGAACACTCAGGTATCGGCTTCCGGGTGCGGGCTCAAGCAGGAGGCCGCCATGCGACAGCGGCTCGTGTGACTCAGGCGAGTGGGCATCGAGTTGAGGAGTAGCGTGCGGGTTGGTGTCGGATGGCTGCTTCTGGCACTGTTTCTGCTTCTCGAAGGACTCGCGGTGTGGGCTCGGATCGCCGACACGCCAGGCGCCGGCAAGGCGACCCTTCAGGGCCTCGCGCTCACGGTCCTCCTCTTTGCGGGGATGTATGGCTGGTGGATTGTCACCACTCGACACGCGCACCGACACCTGCGATCGCTTCACGAGAACGGGCACGTCGCTTGGATCGCTTCTTTGGTGCCCGAGACGAGGCGGGTGGTGAGCGATCTCACACGCGGGTTGATCAGCCACCTGCCGGGCACGATCGTCGTTGCTCTCGAGGCTTCCGGATTGGCGATCTTCGACGCACGGAACGCCAGACCCTTGATGACCATCCCTTACGTCGTCATCTGCAGCGTTGAAGTCGGTCACGCCCGCTACTTCGGGACGTCCAACCGCTGCGTGTCTCTCGACCTTCGTGTCGGAGACTCGACCCAGTCGCTCCCCATAATGCTCCACTCCGAGACGGCACCGCACTTCTGGACGCAGGCGCGAGCAGACCTGGAGTCCAATGCCGAGCGCATACGTTCGGCCATGCAGCTTGCCCGATGAGCCATCGTTCAGAGGGAGCGGCGCCACACAATCGGCTTGCTGGTCCTGGTGGCTCTATGCTCGCGTCATGATTCAGTCCGGGCGCGCTTCACTCACGGTCGTCTCGACCGAGACAGACCCGGCTCTGGTCTCCGAGATTCTCGGCCTGGCCCCGACGAGCATCAAACGGCGAGGTTCCGTGAGCCGCTCCGGTCGACTGCTGGACCACTACGTGTGGACGATCGACGTCGAGCAGAGCTTCAATGCGGAAGACGAAAAGTCTGGCACTCGAGCGCTGAAGGAACTGGTCGCGGTTGCACGATCGGGAATCGGTCGGTTCCCGCTTCTTCCACCGGACTGCTCCGCAAGGATCTGGTGGTCCGCGGACTCCGACTCCACGCAAGGCGGCTTCGTGATTCCGGTCGAGCTTGCTGCGGGGATCGCCGAACTTGGTGTCGACGTCTACGCCACCGTCTACCTCGACGATGGTTCGAACGGCGTCGAGTGACTCCCGCGTGAGGAACCGGTGAAGGATCCGCTTGTGGCCCCGTGACTACGCGATCAGGGGCAGGAGCAGCTCTGCCAGCGCGACCTCGGTCTCGGCGGGGTCGAGTCCGCCGTCGAACCGCAGGATGCGCCACGTCGTGGCATCGCAGATCGCGACGATCTGTGCGGTCCTCCTGGCGGCCTCGGGTTCGGGCAGCGACGCGTCGAGGACGAACGCTCGCCGGCACCAGTCGACGTGGAATGCTCGCCCACGTGCGGTGATCTCGGGGAGGCCGGGCACGAGGGGCGCCTCGGAATAGGTCTTCAGGATCAGCGCTCCGTAGCGCTCGTAATGCACGACCAGGTCGCGGATCGTGTCGATCGGCGCCGCGTGCGCCGCGGCCTCGCGGGCTGTGACGATCCGAGTAAGTTCGCGCTCGACCGTCGCATTCATGAGCGCAGACTTGCTGCCGAAGCGGCGGATGACGGTCTGCCCGGTCACCCCGGCATCGGCGGCGACGTCCTCGATGCGGATGTGCTCATACGGCGTCGAGGCCAGCCGCGCCAGCATGGCGTCGACGATCCGCTCCGCCGTGAGTTCGGCATCCTTCGCGCGAACCGTCATCCGGTACGGCCTCGTATTCATGTGAGTGACGCTAACAGGCGACCCTGTCCATATTCATGTTAGTTAAGCTAACATCAACAAATGGATACCTTCACCGAACGCACCGAGCGGATAGAGACCCGCCTCGGAACCCTGAATGCCCGCGTGCACGGCTCCGGGCGCCTCACGATCCTCTGGTCGTCGATGTTCGTCGACAGCCGCACGTGGGATCGCATCCTGCCGCTCCTCATCGACGGCAGCGCGATCCCGAGGCGATTCGTGCTCATCGACCCGCCGGGCCTCGGCCTGAGCGACCCACTGGTCCGTCGGTCCACGATCGCGGAAGCAGCGGATGCCGCTCGCGACGCCGTCATCGCGCTCGGCGCCACCGAGCCCGTCGACTGGCTCGGCAACGCCTTCGGCGGTCACGTCGGCCTCGACCTGGCGACGGATGCCACCACACTGCGCAGCCTCGTCGCGGTCAGTTCGCCGACCGAACCGATCGCCGCAGACCTCCGGCGCAAGATCGGCGTGCTGCACCCGCTGCTGAGAGCCGCAGGCCCCGTCGGACCGGTGCGGGACGCCATCGTCGACGCGATGCTGACCGACGAATCCGCGTCGACGCCCGGCATCCGCCAGGTGGTGTTGGAAAGCCTGCTGCGCCCGACGAAGGCGAGCATGAGCCTCGCCCTGCGATCATTCATCATCGACCGGACCGACGTGACCGGCCGGCTCACCGACATCCGCGTTCCGAGCCTCTTCGTCGCCTCCGATGACCGAGGCGACTGGAGCCCCGCGGACGCGCAGCGTGCGGCATCCCTCGCACCAGGCGCCCAGGCCGTAACGATCGCCGGAGCCCGCACCCTGATCCCGCTCGAACAGCCCGAACGACTCGCCGCGACGATCATCGGATTCTGGGACCAGCTCGACAACTGAATGATCCGTCGACCACAGCGACCAAGGTGCGGAAGCCGGTCGGTTATCGGGATCGATCCGCGCCCTGCGCTTGAGCATGACGGATTGCCGCCTTCCAGCCCCAAACATGGTGGACGGCCCCGACATGGAGGTCGCGATAGTTCGAGTCGAAAACTGAATGATCCGTCGACCACAGCGACCAAGGTGCGGAAGCCGGTCGGTTATCGGGATCGATCCGCGCCCTGCGCTTGAGCATGACGGATTGCCGCCTTCCAGCCCCAAACATGGTGGACGGCCCCGACATGGAGGTCGCGATAGTTCGAGTCGAACGTCGTAGCGACGGGTCCTGCGTTCCCGACCACCGCCAGGCGGCCCTCAGTGAACAGTTCAGTGCGTGTGAGTCCCTGTGCAATGACAGGTAGGCCCGCGATGTCCACTTCACGGGGTGGCTGCTCGCCACACCAGTTCACGACGCCTGCCACGAATGTCGTTCGCGCGCCTGGGCCCCGACGTTGAACATCGACCACGACGAGGCATACCCATCCGACGGGCTCGCATGGCACGGCGATGATGTCGCCAACTTCCAGTTCCATTGAGCTGCGCGGCTGGAGGGGAAACGAGCGGCCCGCGGTCATTCGGCTCCTTTACAAGACTCGCCGCCACACTATCCACCGACGCTGCAGCATCGCGAGGCTGTCTCCGCCCGTAAGCCGGTCCATCGGCGGGTCTGTCCATGATCCGCTCGACCCGGTCGGACGACTGCTGTTCAACGTGCTCGCGATGGGCGCGGAGTTCGAGTCCGATCTGATCAGCGCTCGAACTCGAGAGGGCATGCAAGTCGCGAAATCGAAAGGCCGCCTCCGCGGCAAGCAGCCGAAGCTCTCGGTTCCGCAGCAGCGCCACCTGATGGAGGTCTACAACGCCGGCACCCACAGCACCACAGAACTCGCCGAGCTCTTCAACGTCGCTCGCTCGACCGTGTACCGGACCATCCAGCGCCAGATGCACTCGACAGGCACGCACTGAGCTGGAGCGAGTCCGCGACCATTCAGCACTGCCGTGATTCCCGCAAGACCCGCCCGCGATGATGCCCGGTCAGGGGGCGCTGAACGCACCTAGCCGCCGATGGCGTCGAGCTCGCGCCGCAGGTACCTCGGTGCCTGCACGCGCCATGCGTCGGTCACCAGCTCGGCGAGGTGATCGTCGTCGATGCGCGCCATGCGGAAGGCGACCTTCGGCTCGCCCCAGGGTGTCGTGGTGCGCAGGAACACGTCGGGCGCCATCTGGACGAGGGCCAGGGCATCGATCGGGTCGGCGACCTTGACACCGACGACGAGCTCGGCCGCGATGATCTCGCGCATGTCGGCGGGGATGCTCGGCCAGGGGTGGCACTCCCACGCGTACAGCTTGCCCCGCACGAACCACGCGGCGCCCCCGGTCGTCGCGCGCTCCTCGCTGCCGGGCAGTCCGGCGGCGGTGCGGCGCAAGTCGTCGAGGGTGGCCACGTCGCGAGCCTAGGCCGCTCCACCGACAGGCGAGGACCGGCCCATCAGCTGGCCGGGTCGTACTGGAACTCGCGCACCTCCTGGGCGCAGCGGCACGCCACCGCGATCTTCGCGGCCCACTCGAGTGCCGCGTCCCGGGAGGGCACCTCCAGCACGGTGTAGCCGCCCTCGAGTTGCGTGGTCTGCGGGTAGGTGCCCTCGGTCACCGTGCCATCGCCGTCGACCATGACCGGCGGAACGGCCTCGTCGATGCCGCCCCCGAAGACGTAGACGCCGGCCTCCTTCGCCTCCTCGATGACGGCGTGCGCGGCATCCGCGACGGCCGGCAGTTCGCCGTCGGGCACGACCATGGCGGCGCTCGGGAAGGAGATCAGGTACTTGGTCATCGCTCGCTCCTCGGTGAGCCATCGCATCCAGTTGCGATCCGCAACTGCTTTCGAGAAGCTACTCCGATCGTGCCCTCGGGTGCAAGCACTCAAGGGCTCAAGCACCCAGCACTCAAGCACGCAAGCACTCACGCCTCGGCCCGAACCTCCGCCGCCACCTCCGAAAACGCGATCAGCGGCCGGCCGGTGGTCGGATGCTCCAGCACGAGCGCCTCGACGCCCCACACCTCCCGGATGAGGCCGGGCGTGAGCACCTCGCGAGGGGCCCCCGCGGCGACCACCCGGCCGGCGGCGAGCACGATCACGTGGTCGGCGTAGCCGGCGGCGAGGGAGAGGTCGTGAAGGGCCGCGAGCACCGTCAGCCCGCCACCCGCGAGCTGCCGCAGCAGGCCGAGCACGCTGAGCTGCGCCCGCACGTCGAGGTGGTTCGTCGGCTCGTCGAGCAGCAGCAGCTCGGGTTCCTGCGCGAGCGCGCGGGCGAGGTTCACGCGCTGGCGCTCGCCGCCCGACAGGGTCTCGTACGGGCGGTCGGCGAGCTCCACGAGCCCGGTGTCCTCGAGGCACCGCCGCACGACGCCGCGGTCCAGCTCGCCGGGCCCGGCGAATGCGCCGAGGTAGGGCGTGCGACCGAGGGCGACGACCTCCGAGACGCGCAGCCCTGGGGCATCCGACACCTCCTGCTCGGCGAGGGCGACGACCTGGGCGCGGTCGCGACGTCGAAGCGCGGCGAGGTCACGGTCGCCGAGGCGCGCCGTCCCGGCATCCGCTCGCTCGACGCCGGCGACGAGGTGCAGGAGCGTCGACTTTCCCGCGCCGTTCGCGCCGAGCAGCGCGCCGACGGCGCCGCCCGGCACCGTGCAGTCGACGTCGTCGATGATGAGCCGGTGACCGCGCGCGAAGCGCACCCGGTCGGTGTGCAGTGCGTCGGTCATGCGAGATTCCGGTTCCGCAGCATCAGCACGGCGAACACGGGCCCGCCGATGAGCGCCGTCACGATGCCGACCGGTAGCTCCCGCGGGTCGAACAGGGTGCGCGCGGCCGTGTCGGCCCAGACCAGGAAGATGGCGCCCGCGAGCGCCGAGAGCGGCAGCAGCACCCGGTTGCGCGACCCGACGAGCAGCCGCACGGCGTGGGGGAGGATCAGCCCGACGAAGCCGATCGCGCCGCTCACCGCGACCAGCGCGCCCGTGAGCAACGCCGTGCCGGTGAGCAGCAGCACCCGGCTCCGGCGCACGTGCACGCCGAGCGCCGCCGCGGCCGAGTCGCCGAACGCGAACGCGTCGAGGGTGCGCGCGCTCGCCAGCAGCGGGATGCCGACGACGACCACCGCGCCGCCCGCGAGCGCGACCGATGCCCAGTCGGCGCCGGCGAGCGAGCCGAGCAGCCAGTTGAGGATCTCGCGGTAGCTGTCGCCGGTCGCACTCCAGAAGATGACGAGGCTCGTGATCGCCCCGAACACCGCCGACACCGCGAGGCCTGCCAGCACCGTGCGGGTCGGCGTGAGCGCGCCCGCCGCATTCGCCAAGGCGAGCGTGGCGACGAGGGCCACCAGCGCGCCCGCGAAGGCCGCGACCGGCAGCAGCAGCCCGATGCCGAGGACGATCACGGCCACCGCGCCGACCGATGCGCCCGACGACAGGCCGAGCAGATACGGATCGGCGAGCGGGTTGCGCGTCAGCGCCTGCATCACCACGCCGCAGAGCGCGAGCCCCGCCCCGACC